>JBAVMB010000353.1:0-6479 GCA_049689615.1 Allostellaceae bacterium | reverse complement strand
TGCAATGCCCGTTCACAGGCGCCTTCGGCCTGCCACCAGTCGCGGCTCCAATCCGGACGCTGGGCCGTCGCGGCAGCTTCGCGCCAGCCGCCGACTGTTACGACCGGGCACGGTGCAAGGCCGAGCGCGGCAACATAGGTTTCGGCCGCGGCGATCACCGGCGGCGTCAGAGTCGTGCCGACCGCGGCAAACCAACGAAGCCGAGGAATTTTGGCAGTGAAGCCAGCGAGCCGCGCGAAAGCCGCGTCGGCCTCGCTGCGTGCGGCGCCGCTCACGCCGCCTCGGCGACCTCGGGCAGCTTGAGCTTGAGATGGCCTTCGACGAGATCGCGCACGCGCTTCAAGAAATCCGCACGCATGTCCTCGTTGGTGCGCTGCTTGATGCCGTATTTGCGATAGAGCGCGTTGTTGGCCGAATCCTTCTTGCCGAAGAAGGCGGGCATCATCGGGAAATAGTGATCGATCGCCGCTTGGACCTTCTTGCGGCCGTCTCCGGTCTTGACCAGTTCGGTGCAGGTGTCCTTGCCGAACTGCGAGTGGAAGACCTCCTCCGGCATTGTCACTTTTGCCAGATTACGCAGTGGCAGGAAGCTGCACTTCATCAGATCCTCGACCTGGATGATCTCGGCCAGGTCAGCGAGCAGCTTGACGACGCAGAATTCTTCCCAGGTCTGAAGCGGGAATTCGAAGATCGACAGCGGTTTGCGGCCTTCAGGCGTCATCTCGGATTCGGGAATGCCCATCTGCTCGCCCAGCTGGCGGAAGCGGACATGATGGCCGTATTCCTCCATGGCGATGCGGCAGGTGAGCCATTTGAGATAGGGCGTCGGCGCCAGCGCGATCGCCGGCTCGTCGTAGACGCGCGCGCCATAAAGCTCGTTGACCGCGTGGCTGCGGACGATCTTGCGCACGGCGAGCTGGTAGTCGTCGGGCGCCGCTTTGAGGGCGTCGACGGATTTGATCGGGGCGGCGGCAGTGGCGCACATAATCCGCGTCCTCGGCTCCAATTCTATAGGTCTATAGAATAAACCCTATCAAAGAACCGGCCGGTTCGCAAACGCTTCGAGATCGGTTTCGAGCGAGACGAAATGCGGCGCCAGCGCAGCCACGGCGGCGCCAAGCCCATCGGGCGTCTCAGCCACGGCTGTTGCAATCGGGCGCGGTTGCGACAGGAGAAACACCTCGCGACCGCGTACGCCGAAGAGCTGACCGGTGATCTTGGCGCCGTCATCGCCGGCCAGATACGCCACCAGGTCGGCGACCGGCTGCACCGGAATTTTCATCGCGGTGTCCTTGTAGGCCTGCTGTGCTGGATTCTGCGGCTTGATGCTCTCGGTCACGCGCGTCGCGGCAAACGGCGCGACCGCGTTGCAGGTAACCTGGCTCCGCGCCATGTCGAGCGCGGTGACGCGCGTCAGGCCGGCAAGGCCGGCTTTCGCGGCGGCGTAGGCGGCCTGGCCGTAATTGCCGTAGAAGCCGGCGGTCGACACCAGGTTGACGATGCGGCCCCAGGCCCCGCCGCCGCGTCTGGCTTTCGCCTGATCGCGCATCACGGGCGTTGCCGCGGCAATCAGATAGAACGGCGCGAACAGGTTGGTGCGCAGCACCGCCTCCCAATCGGCGGGATCGGATTTGAAGACGAAGGCGTCGCGGAGAATGGCGGCGTTGTTGACCAGGATGTCGAGCCCACCGAAGCAGTGAACAGCAAAATCAACCGCGGCCTTGGCAGCGGAGGGCGCAGCGATGCTTTCCGTGAAGGCAGCGGCGCGCTCGCCGAGCGCCTTGGCCAAGGCAGCGGCCACGGTCGGATCGGCCCCGCTGCCGCCGATGCTGGTGCCATTGTCGGCGATCACCACCGCTGCGCCAGCCTGATGCACCGCCTCGACGATGGCTCGGCCAATGCCCCGGCCGCCGCCGGTCACCAGTGCGACGCGGCCGCTCAACGTTCCGCTCATGGCGCCGCATCGTGCATGGAAAAGCAGGCCGGTCAAGATGGCCAAGGCCTTGAATCAATGGCCAAAACTAAAGGCGCCCGGTCAGGGGGGAGTGACCGGGCGCCCGAAGTCCGTTTGAGGAGTCGAAGGGTCTAATGCGGCCCCCCGGCCCATCCACGGTCAAGCCGCGGACGGCTTCTGAAAATTACTTAGGGAGCAATCGGCGCAATTTGGAGGCCTGAGGCATGCAAAAGACGCACCCGCCGCATGCCCGAATCAGGCACATCCGAGCCAGCGCCGCACCAGCGCCAGCAGCCGTGCCGGATCTTCCTGGATCATCAGATGGCCGATGCCGGCGAGCGGGGTCAGCCGCGCGCGCTTCATCCGCCGGGCCATCTCCGGCATGGCACGCGCGACCCAGTCGCGATCGGGACGATTGGGATCGCCGCCGACGAGGTCGACCGGACGTTCGATCCGGTCGAGACGCGGCCAGGCATCGCTGTGGCGATGGGCCGTGAAGATCGCGGATTCGACCTCCGGCGGCGACGCCAGCGTGAAGCCGCCGCCGGCTTTGGGCTTGAGCGCGGCGCGGCAATGCGCGTCGAGCATTTCGGGAGCAAAGCGTGCGAACGGGCTGTTGCCGTTTTTGAGGCGATCGTGGAAGGCTTCGACGCTCGGCCAATCGGCGCGGCGGCGTTTGGCGCCCTCGACCAGCAGCGCCTGGCGGCCTTCGGCCTCGGCGCGCACCGGCGAGTCCAATGGCGGAAACACCGGCGGCTCGAGCAGCATCACGCCGGCAAAATCGGGCAAGCGATCGGCCGCCGCAAGATCGAGTGCGGCCGCGCCGCCAAGCGAATGGCCGAGATAGGAGGGCGGCATCGCGCCGCGGCGCGCGGTCACCGCTTCGGCGACAAGCTGCAAATCGTCGGCAAAGCGATCGACGTGAAAGACCCGTTCGAGCGGACCGTTCGGCCACGTCGCACCGCCATGACCGCGCGCATCGAACGCGAAAACGTGGACATCGCGCGCGAGATCCTTGAGCCACGGACCATAGGAGCCCGCCGGCAGACCGTTGGCGTGGCCGAGCAACAGTGCCGCTCCGGCGGCGCCGCGCGGATGCAGCTCATAGACCGGCAGCAATGCGCCGTCCGGGGTCGCGACGGTGAAGACGGCATCGGCGTCAGCGAGGGAGCGAAAACCGTCGTTCATTCGCCAGCACGGCGCGCCGCGTGCGCGCGGCAGGCTTCGCCGAAAGCGCGGAACAGGGCGCGCGAGAATGCGTTGTCGGCAGCGCGGTGCTCGGGATGCCATTGCACGCCAACGAAGAAACGCGCCGTCGGCGCGCGCACGGCTTCGATCTGGCCATCGGGCGCAGTGGCCTCGACAATGAGATCTGGCGCCAATCGGTCGATACCCTGGTAATGCAGCGAATTGACCGCAACGGTTTCGGCACCGGCAAGCGTCGCAAAGAGGCCGCCGGGCGCGAGACGCACATCGTGCGCATCGTAGGCATAGCGTTCGTCGAGCGGCAGGTCGGGCTCGGCACGATGGTCGAGGCGGCCAGAGACGGCGTGCACGGCCGAATGCAAGGTGCCGCCGAGCGCGACATTGACCTCCTGGATGCCGCGACAGATCGCCAGCACCGGCAGATCGGCGGCGAGCGCCGCGCGGATCAGCGGCAGGGCGGACCTGTCGCGCGCTGGATCGGTTTCGCGCTCCGGCGCCGGCGGCGGTCCACCGTAATGCTCCGGGCTGACGTCCGAGCGTGAGCCCGGCAGCAGCAGGCCGTCGAGCTGCGCCACCAGAGTTTCCGGCGCAAGATCGTCGAGAGCGGGCACCAGCAACGGCACCGCATCGGCGCCTTCAAGAATGGCGCGAATATATTTCTCGACGACCGCGTGCGTTGGCTGGCCGCGCAGCGGCCGCGTGCAGCATTGCACGCCGACCAGGGGCGCGGTGCGCGCGGATTGGGGGACGGGTTCGTTCGGCACGAAGCGAGATATTGGCCAAGCCTTGCCGCGCCCGCAACGCGCTTATCGCGGGGGAGATCTGCGCGCTCAGCCGCCCGAAGCCTGGCTGCGCGGATCCTGCCAGATGAATAGCTGCGGATTGAGCGGCAAGCCAAATCGCGGGCTGTCGAGCGTTACCGTCACCGTCTTGTTCTGGGCGTCGAGGATCGTCCACTGGCGGAGCTGCAGCGGCGCCTCGCTGAAGAGCATAGTGATGCGGCCGCGTTCGGGCCGCTTGGTCTCGGTTGCGCTGACGCGGGTAACGCCAGGCTCGTGCCGGACGTCGTCGATCCGGATGTCACCGCCGAGCTCGACCGTATTCTGCAGCAGGAACCACGCCGGCGTATTGTCGAGATTGGTCGAGGTCACTTGGCCGAGTTGGGCGTCGTAATAGTAGACCTGGTCGTTGGTCGCGACGATCAGGATCGGATGCGGCGGATCGTAGACGATGCGCATATGGCCGGGCCGTGACAGATAGATCGTCCCGGTTGCAGTGGAACCATCGCCAGCGACCTGATCGAACGACGATTGCATCGTGTGGATGCTGTTGAGATAGGACTGGATGCGTTCGAGATCGATTTGATCGGCCGGCTTCAGCGTGGCCCGCGCCGCACGCGGCAGCGCGAGCACCGTAGCCAGCCCAGCAAGCACCAGGCGGCGCGATGGCACATGTATGGGCGGGCGGAAATTCATGCGACTCATATATCGGGGTCTGGCGGCAGATTGTCGAGGCCTGTCGCACGCCATTAGGCCGCGCTTTGTGGCGGATTTATGGGCGGGCGCGGCTCACTCGCGGCCGCGGCCCAAGACCTCGCGCTTGCCGACGTGGTTTGCCGCGCTGATGACGCCCTCGCTCTCCATGCGCTCGATGATGCGTGCGGCGCGGTTATAGCCGATCTGCAGGTGGCGCTGGACGAAGCTGGTCGATGCCTTGCGTTCGCGCAGCACCAGGTTGACCGCCTGATCGTAAAGCTGATCGCCCGAGCCGTCGCCATCCTCGGCGAAAGCCGCCATCTCGTCTTCTTCGTCGGCGGTGACGTCCTCGAGATAACTCGGTGGCGGCCCGTTCTCCTTGAGGAAGCGGACGACGGATTCGACTTCCTGGTCGGAGACGAACGGACCGTGGACGCGGGTGATGCGGCCGCCGCCAGCCATGTGCAGCATGTCGCCGCGGCCCAGAAGCTGCTCGGCGCCAGCCTCACCGAGAATAGTGCGGCTGTCGATCTTGCTGGTGACCTGGAAGCTGATGCGCGTCGGGAAGTTCGCCTTGATCGTGCCTGTAATGACGTCGACCGACGGCCGTTGCGTCGCCATGATGATGTGGATGCCGGCGGCCCGCGCCATCTGCGCCAGGCGCTGCACGGCGTGCTCGATGTCCTTGCCGGCGACGAGCATGAGATCGGCCATCTCGTCGACCACGACGACGATAAGCGGCAGCGGATCGGTCGGCAGCGGCTGCTCTTCGAACACCGGGCGACCGGATTCCTCGTCGAAGCCGGTCTGGACGCGGCGCATCAGCACTTCGCCCTTGGCCTTGGCCTCGGCGATGCGCTGATTGTAGCCCTCGATGTTGCGCACGCCGAGCTTGGACATGGCGCGATAGCGGTTCTCCATCTCGCGCACCGTCCATTTGAGCGCGACGACCGCCTTGCGTGGCTCGGTGACGACCGGCGCCAGCAGATGCGGAATGCCGTCGTACATCGACAGCTCGAGCATCTTCGGATCAATCATGATGAATTTGCACTGGTCCGACGACAGCCGATAAAGGACCGACAGGATCATCGTGTTGATGCCGACCGACTTGCCCGAGCCGGTGGTACCGGCGATCAGCAGATGCGGCATGCGTTGGAGATCGGCGATCACCGGCGCGCCGCCGATGTCCTTGCCGAGCACCAGCGGCAGCTTGGCGCTGCTGCGCTCGTAGGCCTCGGATGCCAGCAATTCGCGCAGGAACACCATCTCGGAACGCGCATTCGGCAGCTCGATGCCGAGCACCGAGCGACCGGGGATAACCGCGACGCGCGCCGACAGCGCGCTCATCGAGCGGGCGATGTCGTCGGCCAGGCCGATAACGCGCGAGGCCTTGATACCGGCGGCGGGCTCGAGCTCGTAAAGCGCCACGACCGGGCCGGGCCGAACTTTGACGATCTGGCCGCGGACGCCGAAATCCTCGAGCACCGATTCGAGGAGGCGCGCGTTCTGCTGCAAGGCTTCCTCGTTGACCGCTGCAGTGCGTGTCGGTGGCACTTCCGCGAGCAGCTCGAGCGACGGCAGCACTTGATCAGCGGCTTCGAGCGCGAGCGACGCCTGGCGCAACCGTTTCACCTTGCGCTCGCGCGGCGGCAGATCGACGGCCGCCGAACGGCGCGGTGGTGCTTCTACCGTATCCTCGTCGAAGGTATCGGCGCCGGTCGCATCGAGCAGTAGCGGTTCGCGCCGCGGCCCGGTCTCGAGCGCGACCGGACGATCGACGGCGACGCGGTGCCAGCGCGGCAGGTGTGGCCGCGGCAGCCAGCCGAAGAGGCGTGCACCCAGGC
>JBAVMB010000352.1:0-2053 GCA_049689615.1 Allostellaceae bacterium | reverse complement strand
GAGCACGCGGCAGCAATTGCGATCAACAATCCACGTTGGGGCTTTGCCGGCTTTACCGGCACCTGCGCATACGAGACGATTTCAGAACCTGGGCGCTGCGCCGCCTGATCGACATCCTTACCGACTTGTTTGTACCGCGCGAGATAGCCATTGAGCACTAGGCGATCGGCTTCGGCCTGCCGTTGCAGCGCCGACAACTTGACGTCCGCCGCGTTCATCTTCGTGACGCCCTGTTGCAACGTTTTGAGACGCTCAGCGAACCGTTGTTCCCGCATCCGCGCGACGTCGGCGTCATTCCTGACGGCAGCGGTGATTCGTTGTGCTTCAATTCTGATTTGAGCCTTGAGTGTGGCGATCTGTGCCCGGAGAGCGCGGTTTGCCGGATAACTCGGCCCATATTCTTGAGAACTTTCGGATACTTTCTCCTCTAAGTCGGCCTCCTGCGTGCGCAAGGTTGTCATCATTCGCGAACCCAGAAGATCACTCGTTGAATCGCTGCCCAATGACAGCGATTTATTGAGTTGGCTCAGGCGGTCGTCGAGTGCCATCCGCTCAGCTTGAGCCTTTGTCAGATCGCTACTAGCCTCGGCCATCTGCTGTAGCAACAGCGGCGATCCACCCGGCGCCGTATAGAGCCCGGCTTGTGCCCGATATTCTGCAATTGCTTGTTCATCTTTCGCCGTCTGGCTTTGCAATTTATCGATGCGATCCTGCAACCATTGACTTTGCTCTATTGCAGCCTTCGTCCGCATGGCCATCTGGTTGGCAATGTACTTTTCAACCAGGGTATTGACAGCCTTTGCGGCTACCGCCGGACTTTCTGAATCGAAACTAACGTCGATCACGCGTGATTTGCCCCTTGTATCGACCTGTAGCCGCTTCAGGAATTTATCGACGGTCTCGGTCAGCTGCGACGCAGCCGTTGGCGATGAGGCATGCGGTTTGCCGACGGCTGGATTAAACTCCGCGCGGTTCTCGAGCTTAAGATCGCGAACGACCTCGGCAGCAAGCGTTGGCGAGCGTAAAACTTGAACCTCAGTCTCTACTGCTTCTGCGTCCGGCAAAACTGCTATCGGCGCGCTAGTAGTAACCGATGTGGACCACCCTGCGTCATTGGCATTGCTAACGAGCACGAGCGCATCGGCGACGTAATGCAGCGGGAGCAAGAAGACGACAAGCGCCGTCGCCCCGGTGAGCACGACGACAGTTCCTAGAATGACAAACTTCTTGCGCCACAGGCGCCGACCGATCGCCAAGTAGTCTACGTCTTCGCTAGCACCGTCGCCCCCCGGCGGCGGCAAATAGCCCTCCGCGAGGATTGGAGCGTACGAAACACCCGACGATTGCGGCTGCGGCGAAGGAACAATTTCGGAAGCGTGGGCCATTATCTTCTCCGTGTACCGACGCTGAGCAACGGCGCGTGGGTAATGGAAAATCATCATCGAATTGGCCACACATAGCAATCTCTTTTCTTTTCTTTTTTATGCGTTCGGCGATGACGATGTGCCTGCCTGATCGGCTTTCGTGCAATATACATTGCATATCAACATCTTAGATGGTAAACATCCCCCAACCAAATCACCAATTGTTTTCTCTAAAATGATTGTGTAAAAAAGAAAAGAAAACTACTCGAAGCCCGCCGCTTCGGATACGGCAAGTTAGAGAAGATGGAGAATCACTTTGGCTGTGCAGACCCGCAGTGGCTCTCTGATAGGCTGGCACGCAGACGCATTTCGTCATCCGGGTTCACATAGTCAACCTCGCGAAAACAAATCGCGCCCGGCGTCGCGGCGTAATGCCTATCTGCGCGTTCCAGGTTGTCTGCGGATTGCCGACTTTGTGATCGTGGTCGCTTTAGGATTTGTTGCCGCTCGATCGCAACGAGGATATGCCGGCCCAATCGCCCTGGTTGATTGGCTTGAAGTCGCGTTTGGCGGGGTCCTGCTTGCAAATTATTTTGCTCTTAGCGGCTCCTATGGCGCGGAGACAATGCGCCACGTTGGCGGGCAAATAGCGCGAGCAACTTTGGGTTGGATTATTGTCATCCTGACCC
>JBAVMB010000351.1:0-24747 GCA_049689615.1 Allostellaceae bacterium | reverse complement strand
GGCGAGGGCGGACAGCTGCCCGGCCACAAGGTCGATGACTGGATCGCCAAGACGCGCCACTCGGTTTCCGGCGTCGGCCTGATCTCGCCGCCGCCGCATCACGACATCTACTCGATCGAGGATCTGGCGCAGCTCATCCACGACCTGAAGAACGTCAATCCGAAGGCCTGGGTGAGCGTCAAGCTGGTGGCGGAACTCGGCGTCGGCACCATCGCCGCCGGCGTCGCCAAGGCCTATGCCGATCACGTCACTATCGCTGGCCACGAGGGCGGCACCGGCGCGAGCCCGCTGACCTCGATCCACCATGCCGGCGAGCCGTGGGAGATCGGCCTGGCCGAAACCCATCAGACGCTGGTGCTGAACGGCTTGCGCGGGCGCATCGCGGTGCAGGTCGACGGCGGCCTGCGCACCGGCCGCGACGTCGTCGTCGGTGCTCTCTTGGGCGCCGACGAGTTCGGCTTCGCCACGGCGGCGCTGATTGCCGAAGGCTGCGTGATGATGCGCAAATGCCATCTCAACACCTGTCCAGTTGGCGTCGCGACCCAGGACAAGGAGCTGCGCAAGCGCTTCGTCGGCAAACCCGAGGACGTCGTCACCTTCCTGCGCTTCGTCGCCGAAGAGACGCGCGAGTTGATGGCGAAGCTGGGCTTCCGCACCTTCAACGAGATGATCGGCCGCACCGACAAGCTGATGGTGCGCCGCGGCTTGAACCATCCGAAGGCCAGCCAGATCGATCTCAGCCGCGTGCTGTACCGGCCGCAGGTGCCGGCCGGCACCAAAACCTATCAATGCGAGGCGCAGAACCACCGGCTCGAAAAGGCGCTCGATCACAAGCTGATCGCGCTCGCCAAGCCGGCACTGGAAAAGGGCCAGAAGGTCGCGATCGAGCTGCCGGTGCGTAACGTCAACCGCACCGTCGGTGCCATGTTGTCGGGCGAGGTGGCACGGCGCTATGGCGATGCCGGCCTGCCCGATGCGACCATCGACGTCCGTTTCAAGGGCACCGGCGGCCAGACTTTCGGCGGATTTCTGGCGCGGGGCGTCGCTTTCACGCTCGAAGGCGCGACCAACGACTATGCCGGCAAGGGCTTGTCAGGCGGCCGGCTTGTGGTCTATCCGCCGCGCGATAGCAAACTGGCGCGTGACAAGAGCATCATCGTCGGCAACACCGTGCTCTATGGCGCGATCAGCGGCGAATGCTACTTCAGCGGCGTCGCCGGCGAGCGTTTCGCCGTGCGCAATTCGGGCGCCGTCGCAGTGGTCGAAGGCGCCGGCGCGCATTGCTGCGAATACATGACCGGCGGCATCGTCGCCGTGCTCGGCGACACCGGTCCAAACTTCGCCGCCGGCATGAGCGGCGGCGTCGCCTACGTGCTCGACGAGCGCGGCGATTTCAAGACGCGCTGCAACACGGCGATGGTCGAGCTTGAACCGCTCCAGGGCGACGACGGCCCGGTCGATGCCGTCCAGCCGATCGAATTCGCCTATTCGCTGCACGAGAACGACATTCGCCTGCTGCGGCGGATTATCGAACGGCATGCGCGACTGACGCAAAGCCCGCGTGCGCGGATGATCCTCGACAACTGGGCGCACTGGCAAAACCAATTCGTCAAGGTCATGCCGGTCGAATATCGCCGAGCCCTGCAGAAGATCGAGCAAGCGCGGAAGGCCGCGCCGGCGGAGATTGGCGTTGCGGTGAGCGCCTGATCCGATGGGTAAGCCGACCGGGTTCATGGAGTTCGAACGGCGCGACCATGCCTACGCGCCGGCGGAAGAACGCGTAAAGCATTATCGGGAATTCACCGAACCGCTGCCAACCGACGAACTGAAGCGCCAAGCCGGGCGCTGCATGGATTGCGGCACGCCCTATTGTCATACCGCCTGCCCCGTCAACAACATCATCCCGGACTGGAACGATCTGGTCTACGAGGGCGACATGCGGCGCGCGCTCGAAGTGCTGCATTCGACCAATAACTTCCCGGATTTCACTGGACGCATTTGCCCGGCGCCGTGCGAAGCGTCGTGCACGCTGAACCTCATCGAATCGCCGGTCACCATCAAAACGATCGAGCACGCCATCGCCGAGCGTGGCTGGGAAGCCGGTTGGGTCGGGCCCGCGCCGGCCAAGCATCGCACCGGCAAGCGCGTCGCCATCGTCGGTTCCGGTCCGGCGGGTCTCGCCTGCGCCCAGCAACTGGCACGCGCCGGGCACGAAGTCGCGATCTACGAGAAATCGCCGCGGATCGGCGGATTGCTGCGGCTCGGCATTCCCGACTTCAAGCTCGAAAAGCACGTCGTCGACCGCCGCATCGCCCAGATGCGCGCCGAAGGCGTGGTCTTCCACGTCAACGCGCATGTCGGCGGCAACGTGCCGGTGGCGAAGTTGATGAAGGCGAACGACGCCGTCGTCTTCGCCATCGGCGCCGAGCAGCCGCGCGATCTGCCGATGCCGGGCCGCGAGCTTGGCGGCATCCATTTCGCGATGGATTTCCTGATGCAGCAGAACCATCGCGTCGCCGGCGAGAAGTTCGACGGCACGGACATCCTGGCCGGCGGCAAGAACGTGCTGGTGATCGGCGGCGGCGATACCGGCTCCGATTGCATCGGCACCTCGAATCGGCAGGGCGCCAAGTCGATCACGCAGATCGAAATCATGCCGCAGCCGCCCGAACACGAGGACAAGCTGCTCACCTGGCCGGACTGGCCGATGAAGCTGCGTACTTCGTCGTCGCAGGAAGAAGGCGCCGACCGCGACTGGTCGGTCCTGACCAAGGGATTCACCGGCAAGGACGGACGCGTCACCGGTCTCGATTGCGTCCGTGTGCAGTGGCACCGCGACGGCGACGGCCGCATGCAGATGGTCGAGCTGTCGAACAGCGCCTTCCACATCCCGGCCGAGCTCGTGCTGCTGGCGATGGGATTCCTCCATCCGGTCAAGCCGGGCGCGGTCGAAGGTCTCGGTCTGGCGCTCGATCAGCGCGGCAACGTCAAAGCCAACACCGAGGACTATCGCACCAGCGTCGACAAGGTGTTCGCTGCTGGCGACGCGCGCCGCGGTCAGTCGCTGGTGGTGTGGGCAATCCGCGAGGGACGGCAGTGTGCCCGCGCGGTCGATGAGTTCCTGATGGGCCGGTCCGACCTGCCGCGCTAAGCGAGAAAGTCACGCAGCGTCCGCCGGAATTTATCCGGCTGTTCCAGAATCGAAGCATGCCGCGCCGGCGCCAGCCACGCGAGCTTGGCGTCGGCGATGTTGGCGGCAAGCCAGCGCGCAGCGTCGAGAAAGCTCGGAATGTCCTGGTCGCCACAGAGCACCAGCGTCGGTGCCGATATCTTTGCCGCCAGCCCGCGCAAATCGGCCCCCGCCAGCGCTTCGCAGGCGCGGGCATAGCCCTCGCCGGAGCAGCGCTCGAGTGTGTCGCGGACATAGCGCACTGCCGGCGGATTTTGGGCGACAAAATCCTTGGTGAACCAAATTTCGAGCAGGCCCGGAACCAGCGACGTGACACCGTCCTTCCGGGCTTGCTCTGCGCGGACGGCCCACATCGTGCGTAATTCCTCGGTGTAGTGCGCCGTCGTGTCCATCAACACCAAGCGATCAACGCGCGTCGGAAAGCTGGCGGCGAAATCTTGCGCGACCAAGCCGCCGAGCGAGATGCCGGCAATCGTGGCGCGGGCGATGCCGGCACAGTCGAGGACGGAAGCAAGCTGGGCCGACAGATTGGCAATACCGTAGGGCACCGGCGGCACCGGACTTTCGCCATGACCGGGAAAATCGTAAGCGAGCAACGTGCGCTCGCGCTCCATGTCGCCGAGCGCGAGCGGCCACAGCCGATGGTCGACGCCGAGACAGTGCAGCAATACGAGCGGCGGTCCATTGCCTGTGCGGTGCAAAGCGACGGCGCGCGCATCGAACGTCGTCGCGGTTTCGCCCATCGCCGTCTCCGTTGTTAATCCTTCGTTGACCATAGCGCCGGACCGCGTGCCGCGCACCCCGGCAAACGCAACATTAAGGATTTTCGTTCATGCTTCGCCGCTAAATCCCTGCGTTTCACAGTTCCGGGCATGACCAAAATCCTTAACGGCGTATACGATCCGATGCTCGTTGTCTTGTCGATGGGCGTCGCCACTTGGGCGTCGTTCGTCGCGCTCAACGTCGCCTCGCGCATCTGGTCGTCGACCGGCTGGACCCGTATCGGTTGGATCGTCGCTGCGGCGACCGCGATGGGTGGCGGCATATGGTCAATGCACTTCATCGGCATGCTGGCGTTCTCGCTGCCGGTTCCGGTCGGCTTCAGCATTCCGGTCACGCTACTGTCGCTGGCAATCGCGATTGACGTCACCGCCGTCGGTTTCGCGATCATCGCCACCGAACGCACCACCCTGCGTCTCGTGCTCGCCGGCATCATCATGGGCATCGGCGTCGCCGGCATGCACTACACCGGTATGGCGGCGATCCGGTTGCCGGCAGCCGTCACTTACGATCTCGCTCTCGTCGCGCTCTCGGTGGTGATTGCCTGCATCGCGGCGACCGCCGCGCTGTGGATCGCGATGCGCGACAAGGGCAGTCTCTGGCGTGCCGGTGCCGCCGTAGTCATGGGTGTCGCGGTCTACGGCATGCATTACACCGGCATGGAGGCGGCCTGCTTCACGGCAATGCCGAACCTGCTGCACCCCCATACCGCGCAGCTCGACCGCGGCGCACTGGCGCTCGTGGTCGCCGCTGCCAGCATCATCATCCTCGGCCTCGAGCTGCTGTCCGCCAAGTTCGATCACCACCTCGAATCGGTGCGTGCGCGCGAGCAGCATATCGTCCAAGCCTCAACCGATCGCTTCCGCCTTCTGGTGCAAAGCTCGAACGATGTCTTCCTGGTCGTCACCCGCACCGGTCAGATCACGCTGGCGATGCAATCGCAGGGCTTGGCCGGATTCGACACGAAGACACGTGAGGGCGGCAGCGTCTTCGATCTCGTCGAAGGCCAGGGTATCGACTCGTTGCGCCGGGCCCTAATCGTGCACGGTCCGCGCTCCGCCGCAGCGCATGTCGATCATCTGAAGATTCGCAAGGCCGACGGATCGCTGCGCGACTACGAAGCGACGCTGTGCAACATGTCGCACGAACCGTCGATCGGTGGTGTCATCATCACCTTTCATGACGTGACCGAACGCGAGCGCGCAGTGTCGGATCTGCTTCAGGCCAAGCAGGTGTCCGAGGACGCCAGCCGCCTCAAGAGTGAATTCATCGCCAACATGAATCACGAGCTGCGCACGCCGCTCAACGCCATCCTCGGCTTCTCCGAGATCATCATGAACGACGCGCAGGGCAAGCTCGCAGAGGGCCGTTATCGCGACTATGCCAAGGACGTCAACCGCAGCGGCGCGCAGCTGCTGTCGATCATCAACGACATCCTGGATTTCGCCAAGTCGGATGCGAAGCAATTGTCATTGAACGAAGGCCTGATCGACGTGCCGACGTTGATTAGCGACAGTGTTCGCTTCGTCACGCCGGTCGCCAACAAAAAGGGCGTCACGATCACGACCAAGGTGGCGCAAAACGTACCGCATTTCCGCGGTGACGAACGCCGCTTGCGGCAGATCCTGCTCAACCTGCTGTCGAATGCGGTCAAGTTCACGCCGGCCGAGCGCGAAGTGCGCATCCTGGCGAGCGTGAATGACGCCGGCGGCATCCAGATCGACGTCGAGGATACCGGCATCGGCATTCCGCCCGACCAGATCAACCGCGTTATGGAGCCGTTCTATCAAGTCGACGGTTCGCTCGCCCGCACCCAGGAAGGCACCGGCCTCGGCCTGCCGATCGCCAAATCGCTCGCCGAGCTGCATGGCGGCACCTTGCGGCTCGAAAGCGTCGTCGGCTACGGCACCACCGCGCGTCTGACCCTACCGCCTGAACGCACCGTCCGGCAAACTGCTGCCGCCTGAGCCGCGCGCACGGCGCCCATGCAGGCGCGGCGGACCTCGGACCGTTGCGCTGAGGTGGCTGCGGGCCTATTGGTAGCTACCCAAAACCTGGGAGATTTCGATGCCTGCGCGCCCGGCTCTGGCGCCGCTGCTGATCAGCGTGCTGCTTACCGGCTGCACCGTCGGTCCGAATTTCACGCCCCCTTCGCCACCGACCGACCAGGCCTATGACGCTGCGGATTCCGCGCCGCCGCCCGTCGTCGGCGAACCGGCGCAGCGTCTCGCTATCGGCCGGCGGATCACCGGTGACTGGTGGATGCTCTACCACTCGCCGGCGCTCGACGCCGTGCTGAAACAGGCGATCGCGCGCAATCGCGATCTTGCCGCGGCGCGCGCCAATCTGGCTTCGGCGCATGAGATCGCCGCCGCCGCGCGCGGTTCGCTCTTTCCACAGGTCGATTTCGCTGCATCAGCCGAGCGCGAAAAGGTGAGCTTCGCTGCTTTCGGCCTCAAACAGCCGCCGGCGACCTTCAACGTGTTCTCGGTCGGGCCGACGGTCAGCTATTCGCTCGATCCGTTCGGCCGCAACCGCCGGCTCGTCGAGGAACGGCAAGCCCAGGCCGATGTCGAACGGTATCAGCTGACAGCGGCCTATCTCGCGGTCACCGGCAATGCGGTGACCGACGCGGTTGAAATCGCCGCGATCAACGCGCAGATCGCCGCCGTCGACGACGTGGTCGCCGACGATCGCAACCTTCTCGCGCTCGTGCAGCGCAGCGTCGAGGCGGGTGGCGCGACCGATCTCGACGTTGAAAGCGCGCGCAGCCAATTTGCGTCCGATCGCACCTTGCTGCCGCCGCTGCAGCAGCGACTGAGCACCGCCCGCCACGTGTTGACGGTGCTGGTGGCGGAGACGCCGGGAACGTGGACGCCACCGGACTTTACGCTCGACTCGCTGGTTTTGCCGGCTGACATTCCGGTCAGCCTGCCGTCGGCGCTCGTGCGCCAACGGCCGGACATTCTCGCCGCTGAAGCGGAGCTGCATGCGGCTTCGGCGGCCGTCGGCGTCGCCACGGCGCAGCTCTATCCCGATATCACGCTAACCGCCGCGATCGAGCAGATCGGCCTCGCGCCGCATACCCTGCTTACGGCCGGTGACAACGTCTGGAACTTCGGCGCCGGCGTTACCGCGCCGCTATTCCATGGCGGCGCGCTGCGGGCGCAAGAGCGCGCGTCTGAGTATAATTTCGATTCGGCGCGCGCGGCCTATCAGCAAGTTGTGCTGCAATCCTTCGCGCAAGTGGCCGATGCTCTTGATTCGCTGGCAAACGACACCCGGCTTCTCGGCGAACAACGCGCGGCGCTCGATTCGTCGCGCCGGTCGCTCGGTCTGACCCGGCGCGCCTACCAGGCGGGCGATGTGGCGCTGCTGCAAGTGCTCGACGCATCGCGCCTTTATCAACGGGCGCGTTTGGGCTACGCGCAGGCGGAGGCGCAGCGCTACATCGATACGGCGCAGCTGTTTCTGGCTATGGGCGGCGGTTGGTGGGAGCGCAGCGATTTGACCCTGGCACCTCCGGAGCCAAATCGGCCCATGGCGCATTAAAGCGAAGCAATGTGGGTCCGTGCCGCTGTCGTCATGGCCGGAGTGTGTCTCTGCGCGTCGATGGCGCGGGCCGGACAACTCTCGATTCTCGAAGAGAACGATTCGCTGTTCTTCACGAACGACAAGCATTACACGCAAGGCATCCGCGGCGCGTACCTATCCGATCCGCTGTCGTCAAACGATTGGCGCTATCGGGCGTTCGACTTGGTGCCATCATTATTTCCAAACGCCGCGCCAAGCGAGCGCCGTTTCGACTGGATTTTCCTCGGCCAGAGCGTCTTCACGCCGGCGAACCTCACGCTCAATCCGCCCGACCCGCGCGACCGTCCCTATGCCGGCTGGCTTTACACCGGCGGTGCGCTGCTGCAGGAGAACGGCAACCGGCTCACGAGTCTCGAACTGCTAATCGGCGTGGTCGGTCCGGACGCGCTCGGCCGGGAGGTGCAAAATGACTGGCACCAGTTCGTCGTCGGTATCCCGGGTGGGCAGGGCTGGCACGGCCAGCTGAAGAATGAGCCCGGCCTGATGGTTTCTTATGATGGGCGCTGGCGCGTACGGCTCGCCGATCTCGGGGGAGTCGGTATCGACGTCGTCCCGGAAGCCGGCGTGACCGGCGGAAATGTGCTGACCTATGGCGCGGTCGGCGGCACGCTGCGCATCGGCCAGGATTTAAATGCCGACTACGGCCCCACGCGCATTCGTCCGGCGCTATCGGGCACCGATTGGTTCAACTCGGCGCGCATGATCCAGCCGTTCGGCTGGTACATCTTCGCCGGTTTCGAAGGCCGCGCCGTCGCGCAGAACATCTTTCTCGATGGCAATAGCTTTGCTTCGAGTCCGCGTGTCGACAAAAAGCCGCTGGTCGGCGACCTGACTGCGGGTGCCGCATTCTTCTGGAAGGATGATTTTCGCCTCGAAATCGGATTGCTGACCCGTACCAAGGAATTTTACGGTCAGAGGGGCGAAGATAGTTATGCTGGGTTCCGGTTCGCGTTCGGCCTCTGAAGCGTCAGTAGCACCTGACGACGTCGGCGAACAACAGGTTCCCGGTCAGCGCGCGCGCCGCATCGTTGACGTAGCCGAACCGGCCCGTGACGCGCGCGCGGCGGCCTTCGTCGCATGGTGGCCGACCTTTGCCGTAAACCGTGATCTGTCCAATCTGGGCGCCGCACATCGTCGGCTGGTTCAGAATGAAACTGTATTTGCCGTGCGCCGAATCGAAGCTGCGTTGGATCGTGATGCCTTCGACGGTGACGACCTCGCCGTTGAGGGCGGCGCAGACGTTAGGCGACGCCGGAGCAGGCCTCGGCGCCATCGCGAGCACAAAGCCAGCAAGCACGACCATGACACGGTATTTCATCATTCTCCTCGGCACCAACGGTACACGACGACAGCTATAACCGTGCGCGTCCGCAATGGCGACGGTGATTGCGGCGAAAGCGACCGAATATCGCAGCCGATCGCGTCGGCAATGCGATCCGCAACCGTTGATCTTGATCCGCGCCGCGCGCCGTGCTTCCTGTGCGCCGACGAGGCGATGGAGGAACCATGGCAGAAACGATCAAGGTCTTCGCGATCTGCGGCAGTTTGCGCAAAGGCTCCTACAACCGCATGGCGCTCAAGGTGGCGGCCGAGAACCTGCCGTCCGGCATGGTGCTCGACCAATACGACCGCCTCGCGGAGATTCCGCCTTACAACGAAGATATTCGCCAACAGGGATTTCCGGCCGTCATCGAAGATCTGCGGCGTCGAATCAAAGCGGCTGATGGCCTGCTTTTCGTCACGCCGGAATACAATTATTCGATGTCCGGGGTTCTCAAGAATGCAATCGACTGGGCGTCGCGGCCGCCCGACCAGCCGTTTGCCGGCAAGCCGGTGGCGATGATGGGCGCGAGCATCGGCCTGTTCGGCACCGGCCGGGCGCAATATCACCTGCGGCAGACCTGCGTTTATCTCGACATGATTCCGCTCAATAAGCCCGAGGTAATGATCCCCCAGGCGCAGAACAAGTTTGACGCGCAGGGTCATTTGACGGACACGGCATCGCTCAAGTTCATACAGGAGCTGATGGTGGCGCTGGCTGCGTGGATTCGGCGACTCAAGGCATAGGCGCCGTAATTCGAGAGCAAGCACCGGAGTGTGCGCCTTTCTCGGGTGTGCCAAATAGCGGTTGCGGCACGGAACGGTCCGTGACGAAATCGATGGAGCAAATCATGGCTCTGGCAGCACACCCGGTGCCGACTGGCGGCAAGCCCTATGCGACTGGCGCGCAACGCTGGACGGCGGTCCGACGGCGCGATACCCGCGCTGCCGGTCATTTCTATTATTCCGTGCGAACGACCGGTGTTTACTGCCGGCCGGGTTGCGGCGCGCGGCTGCCGCGGCGCGAAAACGTCGCCTTCTACGACAGTGGAGCGGCCGCCGAAGCCGCGGGGTTCCGGCCGTGCAGACGCTGTCGGCCGGATGCGCCGCCGCTGACGAAACGCCGTGCCGCCATCGTGGCCTCGGCCTGTCGGGCCATCGAGGCGGCGGATGAGCCGCCGTCGCTCGCGGCACTCGCGTGCGATGCCGGCATGAGCCGCTTTCACTTCCATCGGCTGTTCAAGGCGGTGACCGGCGTGACGCCACGCGCCTACGCCGCCGCCTGCCGGGCCAAGCGGCTGCATGCCGCCTTGCCGCGTGCCGGCAGCGTGACCGAAGCCTTTTATGATGCGGGTTTCAACTCCAGCGGCCGCTTTTATGCGGTTGCCGACGGGCTGCTCGGCATGCAGCCGCGCGACTTCCGCGCCGGCGGCGCGGGTGCGGCGATCCGTTTCGCGGTCGGGCAATGTTCGCTGGGCGCGATCCTGGTTGGGGCGACTGCGAAGGGCATCTGCGCGATTATGCTCGGCGACGACGCCGAGCGGTTGGTGCGCGATCTCCAGGATCGATTTTCCAAGGCGCAGCTTGTCGGCGGCGACGCATCGTTCGAACGCCTGGTGGCTAAGGTCGTCGGTCTCGTCGAGAGGCCGGGCACGGCTGCCGATCTGCCGTTCGATCTGCGCGGCACGGCGTTCCAGCAGCGAGTCTGGCAAGCGTTGCGCGCGATTCCATCGGGCGCAACGACGACCTACAGCGATTTGGCCAAGCGTATTGGCCGCCCGCGCGCGGTACGCGCGGTGGCGCAGGCCTGCGCCGCGAATCCGGCCGCGGTCGCGATCCCGTGTCATCGCGTCGTGCGCCGCGACGGCGGTCTGGGTGGCTATCGTTGGGGAATCGAGCGCAAGCGCACATTGCTCGCACGCGAGAGCAGATTGCCACCTGCTGCGTCCTAAGCGGGCACTGGCGCGGCGACCAGACCGAGCGTCGCGCGCACGATTTCCGGGTCTTCGGGCAAGGACTCCAGGACGAAGCCAAGATCGCGGCACAAATCCAGCATCAGGCGGTTCTCGCGCAGCACGTCACCGCGCAGCGATGTGATGCCGCGGCCGCGGGCATACGTAATGATCCGCTGCATCAGGAAGTAGCCGATACCGTGGCCTTTGCGGTCCGACCGGACGGTGATGGCGAATTCGGCCTGCTCGTTGTCGGGATCGGCGGCTAGGCGCACGACACCAACGAGATCTGGTGGCGCGGTGCCGCCGTCGGATTCGGTTAAGAGCAGCGCCATCTCGCGGTCGTAATCGAGTTGTGTCAGGCGCGCGAGCAGTGCCGGACTCAGTTCGGCGATCGGCGCAAAGAATCGCATGCGGATGTCCTCGGACTCGAGCCGCCGGAACATCGCCTGGATCGTTGGCGCGTCTTCCGGTCGAATAGGCCGCAGCTGATACGCTTGGCCATCGGGCAGCACGACGCGTTCGACCAGCGCCGTCGGGTAGGGACGTATCGCCAGCCGCGCGGTGGGATCGCCGCTCGCCGCTTTGACCCGCAACCGTGCATCAAGCGCGATGATGCCTTGGGCGTTGGCGACCAGCGGATTGACATCCAATTCGGCGACTTCGGCGAAATCGACGACCAGCTGCGACAGTTTGACCAGTGTTGCGGCAATAGCATCGAGCGCCGCCGCCGGCTGATTGCGGTAGCCCTGCAGTAATCGGTAAACCCGCGTCCGGGCCATCAAACTTCGCGCCAGCGTCAGATTGAGCGGCGCCAGCGTTAACGCCGTGTCGTCGATGAGCTCGGCGGCAGTACCACCTTGGCCGAACAGGATAACCGGACCGAATTGCGGGTCATCGGTCATGCCAAGGATCAGCTCGTAGGCGTCGCGCCGTACGACCATGGGCTCGACGGTAAATCCTTCGATGCGCGCCTGGGGCTGTGCTTGCCGGATGCGGGCGAGCATTCGTTCTGCTTCGGCGCTCGCGGTCGCTGGTGTCTGCAGATCGAGGGCGACACCGCCGACATCGCTCTTATGCGTGATGTCGGGCGAAAGGATTTTGATCGCGCAGGCCGTACCGAGGTTACGCGCGATCGCGCCGACCTCGGCGGCGTTTTTCGCTGTCTGGGCCGCTGCGACCGGAATCCCGTAAGCCTGAAGGATGTCCTTGCTGTCGGCGGCGCTCAGCCAGGTGCGCGAATGCGCCAACGCCGAATCGATCAGCCGGCGAACCCGGTCGCGATCTGGAGAAAATTCCGGCGGGGCCGCGTCAGGAATCTGCAACAGCAATTGTTGCCGGCGGCGGTGGCGCACGAGGTGCATGAAGCCGCGCACGGCCTCGCTCGGCGTCGCATAAGTCGGGATCCGGGCCGCGGCGAAGACCTGTCGCGCGGCGTCGGCCGATTTCTGACCGACCCAGCTGGTCAAGAGGTTTCGATGTCCTGCGCGACCCTCGGCGGCCACGGCACGGGCGGCCTCGACCGGCGAGGCCAGCGCCGTCGGCGCGTTCAGGACCAGTAACGCATCCACGTTGGCGTCCCGCCGTACGACGGCGACGGCGTCGCGATAGCGTTGCGGCGACGCATCGCCGACGATGTCGACGGGGTTACCGTGCGACCAGGTGCGCGGCAGGACACGGTCCAGCGCGGCGGTGGTTTCTGGCGCCAAAGGCGCCAATGTACCGCCGGCTTCGATCAGGCTGTCCGTCGCCATGACCGCGAGACCTCCGCCATTCGAAACGATCGCCAGTCGCTCGCCGACCAGTGGATCGCACAAGGCAAGTGTCTCGGCGGCGTCGAACAACTCGTCGAGTTCGTAAACGCGCAGCATTCCCGCGCGGCGGAAAGCGGCGTCATAAACCGCGTCGCTGCCGGCCATGGCACCGGTATGCGAGCGGACAGCCCGAGCGCCTTCGCTGTGCCGGCCAGCCTTGACCACGAGCACCGGTTTGGTTCGCGCGGCGACGCGTGCCGCCGACATGAATTTGCGCGGCGCCGTAATACCCTCGATATACAACAGGATTGCACGCGTCCCGCCGTCGCTCGCCAAATAATCCAGCATGTCGCCGAAATCGACATCGGCCATGTCGCCGAGCGAGACAACATGCGAAAAGCCGATACCGCGCGCCGCTGCCCAATCGAGCATGGCGGTAATGATCGCGCCTGACTGCGCCACGAAGGCGAGATCGCCGCGCGGCGGGTCGAGATGCGCGAAGGTCGCATTGAGGTGGCGCTGCGTTGCGATGATCCCGAGGCAATTCGGTCCGACCACCCGCAGCAGATATGGCTTCGCGGCATCGAGCATCGCCTGGCGCAGACTCGCACCCGCCACGTCGTCGCCCTCGCCGAAACCGGCGGTGATGACCACCGCGGCCTTGGTGCCGCGCCGGCCCAAGGCGGCAATCAGGCTGGGTACCGCCGCAGGCGGCGTGGCAATCACCGCCAAGTCCGGCGCCCGCGGCAGATGATCGACGTCGCGAAACGTGGCGTTACCGCCGATGGCGGCGTGCGTCGGCGTCACCAGCATGATCGAGCCGTCGAAACCGCCCGACATCAAATTGCGCGTCAGCACACCGCCGACCGAATCTGGCTTGTCGCTCGCGCCAATCAAAGCGACCGAGTGCGGCTTGAACAGGTAATTGAAATTGCGAACGCTCACGCGGCAGTCCCGGTTGTATGGCGCAAATCCATTACCGATCCGGCGGGCAACGGCGTTGATTCATGTCAAGCTTCCTGTCCGTTTGACCTAGGTCAAGGCGCCACGCGGCGGCCCGCGACATGATCGCACAAAAGCAGAGGACCCGGCATTGCTGACCTTGGTGGACTGTCTCGACTTGTGCGACCTCGGCCGCGAGGAGATCAAAGCGATCGCCGAACACGAGCATTTGCCCGAAGTGATCGCGGCCGAGTTGGGCAATTACCTGGTCCATACGGCCGGTGGACAGCGCGCGATCAAGGACATCATCCGGGACGATATACTGGCGGCCCAGGCGCGCGGCGATTTTCGCCACTCCGCCAAGCTCAAACTCTTGCTGCGCCACTTCATCGATCGCTGCCGCAGCGAACCCGAGCTCAATTGCTGCTGAGCGTGCGTGCCGTGCCGGCGTAACATGCCGGCCATGACGCCGGCCGATCAAAGCGAGACCGTCGCATTCCTGAGCCGGGGCGCGGCCTATGGCTTGCCCGACGCGACAGTCGAGCAACGCGAGACCCACATCTCAGTCGTTTTCCTGGTCGGTGATCGCGCCTTCAAACTGAAACGCGCGGTCGTGTTCTCCTATCTCGATTTCTCGACGCCGGACTTGCGGCGCATGAACTGCGAAGCCGAACTGCGGCTCGGCCGCGCGATGGCGCCGTCGCTCTATCGCACCGTGCACGTTGTGACCTGCAGCAGCGACGGCGGCCTTGCCCTCGACGGAACGGGCGATGCGGTCGATTGGCTGGTCGAGATGCGCCGGTTCGACGAAGCTGCCTTGTTCGATCGCATGGCGGCCGAAAACCGCCTCACGCCGCAGCATATGCGCGACCTTGCGGATGCGGTCGCGGCATTTCATGCTGCCGCCGAGCCCGTGCGGCGTTGGGGCACTCCGGACGCCGTCCAAGCGGTGATCGCCGACATTGTCGCCAATCTGCGGCGCACTGCGGTCGCTGGTGACGCCGAGCTGACGGCTTTTGCGGCGCAACTTGAGACGGAATTCGTGGTCCAACGGCCGGTCATCGAGCGGCGCAACCGCGAAGGGCGGGTGCGCCGCTGTCATGGCGACCTGCATCTGCGCAACATCTGCCTGCTCGACGACCGGCCGACGCTGTTCGATCCGATCGAATTCAGCGACGTGATTGCCTCGGTCGACGTGCTTTATGACCTGGCGTTCCTGCTCATGGACTTGATTCACCGCGGACATGCCGATTTCGCGGCGCTGGTCTTCAACCGCTATCTCGACGTCAGCGGCGACGAAGGTGGCCTCGGATTGATGCCGCTTTATCTGGCGATGCGGGCGGCAATCCGCGCCCACGTGACCGCGGCTGGCGGCGCCGCCGATTCGGCGCCGGGTTATTTTCGCCTGGCAAAGACGCTCTTGCGACCTGTGCAGGCGGCGTTGGTCGCGATCGGCGGCGTCAGCGGCACCGGCAAGACGACACTCGCCCAGGCGATCGCACCCGGAATCGGCCGTGCGCCAGGTGCGCGCGTCTTGCGCAGCGACGTCATCCGCAAGCGGCTGCACGGTCTCGCGTCGGAGCAGCGGCTGCCGCCATCGGCCTATGACATGGCTACCAATATTCGGGTGTACGAAACGCTCGGCCGAGAGGCGATGATGGCGTTGCACGACGGCCATTCGGTCATCGCCGATGCGGTTTTTCTTCGCCCCGATGAACGTGCGGCGATCGCGGCGATTGCCCGCCAGGCCGGCGTCTCCTTCACCGGGATTTGGCTCGCGGCGCCGGAAGCGGTGCTGGCAGAGCGATTGGCGGGCCGCCGCGGCGACGCCTCGGACGCGGACGCCGCCGTGCTGCGTTTTCAGCTGGCGCAGGACCCAGGCGTGATCGATTGGCTTTGCCTTGAGGCATCTGGCGGTATTACCGATCAGATGCAGACCGCCTTGGCGGCGATTGCCCGGACCTAGGGCAACAACACCGCCGCGCCTTCGAATTGACCGGCGCGCAATTGCGCCAACGCATCGTTCGCCTCGGCAAGCGGGAAGGGGATTGTGGTCGTCCGCAGCTTGGCGCGCGGCGCGAGCGCCAAGAATTCCTCGCCGTCCTGCCGTGTCAGGTTGGCGACCGAGCGCACGATGCGCTCCTGCCATAACAGCCGATACGGAAAGCGCGGGATGTCGCTCATGTGGATTCCGGCACAGACGACGGTGCCGCCTTTCGCGGTTGCGGCCAGTGCTGCCGGCACCAGCGCACCCACAGGCGCGAAAATGAGCGCGGCGTCGAGCGGCTCGGGCGGCAGCGTCTCCGAGCTGCTGGCCCACGCGGCACCCAGCGAACGGGCGAATCCCTGACCCTTGGCGTCGCCCGATTTGGTGAAAGCGAAGACCTCCTGGCCGCGATGCCGCGCAATTTGGATGGCGATATGGGCGGCGGCGCCGAAGCCGTACAGACCGAGCCGCCGGACATCGCCGGCCATGCGCAGCGCACGATAGCCAATTAACCCGGCGCACATCAGCGGCGCCGCCGCGCGGTCGTCGAATTCCGGCGGAATGGCGAAGCAAAACCGCTCGTCCGCGACAGCGTATTCGGCATACCCGCCGTCGATCTGATAGCCGGTGAAACGCGCCCAGTCGCACAAATTCTCGCGGCCGCTGCGGCAGAATTCGCAGACGCCACACGTCCAGCCGAGCCACGGCACGCCGACACGGTCGCCGATCCGCAGCCGTTCGGCGCTGGGACCCACGGCTTCGACCGTGCCGACGATTTCGTGTCCGGGGACCAAGGGCAGTTTGGTTTGCGGCAGCTCGCCGTCGACGACGTGTAGGTCAGTTCGGCAGACGCCGCAGGCGCGCACCCGGACGAGAACCTGGCCGGGGCCGGGCTCGGGCGGGACGCGATTGATCGCCCGCAACGGCGCTCCGGCCTGCTCGAGTGTCATCGCCAGCATGGCCCATCAGTATGCTACGGGACGATGATGACCGGACAGGGGGCGTGCGTCGTGAGCTTTTGTGACACGCTGCCCAGAAGCAGGCCGGCCAATTGGCCGCGGCCGCGGCGGCCGACTACGATCAGCGGATCGCCGTATTCCGGTAACAGCGCAATGATCGTCTCGGCTGTCTCACCGAGCCGCACGACGGTTCCGACGCTGCCGCCACGGATTTTCTCGGCGCGCGGCTTGGCCTTTTCCAAAGTCATGCGGGCTTCGTTCTCGAGAAATTCACCGAGGGTGATCTGTTCGGATTCGAGCATGGCCTTGAAACCCGCGTCGACCGTCAGGTGCGCGTCAACCGCCGCGACGCAGACGAGGACCAGTTTGGCGCCGCAGGCCTTTGCCAATGTCGCAGAGAATTCGGTCGCGCGGTTGGCGGATTCCGAGCCGTCGAGGCCGACGAGGATGGTGCGCATGTCGTGTCCGCAGGGTTGCGTTTCGGTTACGGACGTGTGATCGCGATTTGGTCCTCGACCGCGGTGACGCCGGGAACTGACCAGGCAGCGCGCTCCGCCGCCTCTCGCTCAATCCAACTCTTCACCTTACCGCTCAGAATCACGCAGGAATCTTTGACGGCAACGGTGATGCCGCCGGCTTCAAGCTCGGCATTGCGCTCAAACGCGGCGCGCAGGCTGGCGTGTACATCGGCCGCGTCGACGTGCGGCCGAATTTCGATCAGATTGACGATAGCGTTGACGCCACCGAGCCGGTGGAGATCCCGCCCCGCCTCGTCGCGCTGGTAGCCCCATTCGACGGTGCCGGACAAAGTAATCACCCCATGCTCGACTTCGATGCTGATTGCGCCTGGCGGTATCAGCACGTCCCATTCGAGCATTTTCACCGCTCGCTGTGCGATTTCATCGTCCGCGGTTTTCTTATCCGGCGGAAGATGGATGGCAAGCTCCTGCGCAATCGCTTTGACGCCTTTCACACGGCGCACCGCCCGTTCAGCAGCGAATTTCTCGGCGACGCTGTGCACGTGGCCGCTCAAAGTGACGACGCCGCTCCGCGCTGCAATCCCGATATGGGCCGCGTTGACGCTGGGATCGAACGTGAGTTCGTCCAGTACGCGCTGCTGCAATTGAAGATCGTCGCTGAGTTTCATCATCCGCTCCCGTCGTAGCCCGATATCAGCGTGGCGCGGAGTCCAAGCTGGTGCCTTGATCTACCTCAAGTCCACGAATCGGCCGTATCTGCGCCAATAAAAGCGCCGGGCATTGCCCGGCGCCACCAATCGCCTCGAAGGTTGCCCGATTTAATGGGTTTTGATCTCGACCTTCTTCTGCTGCTTCTGCGCTTCGACGCTCTTCGGCAACGTTACGGTCAAGACGCCTTTGCTGAAGTCGGCGCCAATCTTGTTGCGGTCGATGCCGCCGGGAAGGCTGAAAGCGCGTTGGAACGATCCGTAGGAGCGCTCGCACATATACGTATTTTTGCCGCTTTCTTCCTTCTCCTGCCGCTTCTCGCCCTTGAGCACCAGCAGATCGCCATTCACGCTCACGTCGACGTCCTTCTCGTCCAGGCCGGGCAACTCAGCTGCGATCTTGTAGGCCTTGTCGTCCTCGGTGATGTCCACCGCCGGCGCGTTGAACGAGAAACTGGGTGCCGTATCGAACAGCGACGGAAACGAAGGGAGCGACGACCATGACGGAAGGGCGAAGCGATCGAACAGCCGATCCATTTCGCTGCGGAGTGACCGCCAAACGTCGGGTGTACCGGCCGCAGGCGATTTGACTTCGGCCGGAGTGCGCGCATTAGCCATAAACACCTCCTGAAAAAACTGCATGGCGTTCCTGCAACGCCAGCCGTCCTAGGTTTATTGTTCGACATCCGCGATGCGCGGGCATTGATCTAGGTCAAGCCGAGTTGCGGGTCGCTGCCTAATCCAGCGATTTCCGGAATCGCAGAATGCTGACAGACAGTAGGAGGCAACCGAGCGCAGCCATGCCGAGCATATCCGGCCACAAAGCGTCGAGGCCGATACCTTTGATGAAGGTGCCACGAATGACCACGAGGTAATAGCGCATTGGATCGATATAAGTCAGCCACTGCAATACGTCAGGCATGCTGCTGATCGGGAAGCTGAATCCCGAGAGGATGAACATCGGGTTGAGGACGAAGAAGTTGGAGGCAAAAGCCTGTTGTTCGGTCTTGGACACGGTCGAAATCAGGATTCCCAGTCCGAGTGTGCTGAATAAAAACAGGACCGTGCCAAGGAGTAGGATCAGCGGGTTGCCCACGAACGGAATCTGGAACCACAGCGTCCCGAAGATCGCGACGAGCGCCACCTCGGCCAAGCCGATGGCGAAAAATGGAATCGCCTTGCCGAGAATGAGCTCGATCGGGCGGATCGGCGTCACCATCAGCTGTTCGAGCGTCCCGACCTCGCGCTCGCGCACAATCGCGGAGGCCGTAAGGCTGACAACCAGCACGAGCGTGAGCGAGGCGACGACGCCGGGCACGAAGAACCACCGGCCGTTGAGGTCGGGATTGTACCAGGGCCGCATCTCGAGACCGATCGTCACCATCTTGGGATGCGGTCCTGCCAATCCACGACGCACGAGGTCGGTGGCATAGTCAGCCGAGAAATCGTCGACGATAATGTTGAGATAGCCCAACGCGATGAGCGCGGTATTGGAATTCGTGCCGTCGACGATTGCTTGCACCGGCGCGGATTGGCCCTTGCGCAGCAGATTTGCAAAGCCGGGATGGACTACCACGGCGACGACAGCCTCGCCGCGGTCAATAGCGCGCTCGACCTCCGCGTCGGTCTGCGCGAGGCGCACGACGTCGAACCGATTGCTGAAGGTGAAACGGGAAATCAGCTCGCGGCTCTCCTGGGTCTGGTCGCGGTCGAGGACGACGGTTGCGACGTGATAGACTTCGAACGTCGCGGCGTAGCCGAACACCAGCATCTGCACGAGCGGCGGCACGATCAGCCGGAAACGCGCCCATTTATCGCGGCGCAGCTCGAGAAACTCCTTGATGACAATCTGCCAGATGCGCTCGAACATGGCGCTCAATCCAAAGCCTTGCGGAAGGCGCGCGCAGCGAGATACGCGATCACCGCGGCGTAGATCACCATCGCCCCCAGCGGCGCCGCCAGATCGATGATCCCCGAACCTTTGAGGAACAGCGCCTTGAGAGCTGTGATGTAGTAGCGCGCAAACGCCATATAGCTGATGGCTTGGATCACCGCCGGCATCTGGTCGATCGGGAAGGTAAATCCGGACAGCAGCGTCGTCGGCAACAATGTGACCAGCAGGCCCACCTGTGCTGCGCCGACTTGGCTCCTAATGTTGACAGAAATCAGATAACCGACGCCGAGAACGACGACGAGAAACAGAACGGTCACCAGGAAGAGGGTCGGCAGCGTGCCGCGAAATGGCACGTCGAACCAGAAAACGGCCAAGGCCACGCAGAATGCGGCATCGAGTAGTCCGATGGCGAAGTAAGGCGCGAGCTTCCCGAGCATGACTTCCGTCGGCGTCGCCGGCGTAGAGATGAGCAGCTCCATCGTGCCGCGCTCCCATTCGCGTGCGATGGTCAGTGACGTCAGCTGTGCGCCGACCAGCGCCATGACCAATGCGATCACCCCGGGAATGATGAAGTTCCGGCTCGACAGGTCTTCGTTGAACCACACGCGGGATTGCAACACGACAGGCTGCACCAATTGGAGAGGACGTCCGTCGGACGAAATCAGTGCAATCTGCGTGTCCGCAGCGAAGCCTCCGATGACAGCCTGAGCGTAGCCGGCGGCGATATTGGCGGTATTGGTGTCGGTGCCGTCGACGACCGCCTGGATACTGGTGATGCCGGGATCGTTCAGCCGTTCGCTGAAATCGGGCGGAATGACGATAGCCATGCGACAATCGCCGCGATCGATCGCGGCGGTCACCGCGCGATACGTATCGGCGACTTTGACGATCGTGAAATATTCTGACGCCTGAAAGCGTTTGAGCAAGGCTTGGCTACTCTGGCTTGCTTCGCGATCGAAGACGCAAATTGGCAGATGCTTGATGTCGAGACTGACCCCATAGCCGAGTAACGCCATCTGCATGAACGGCATGAGCAGAGCGATCAGCAGGCTGCGCGGATCGCGCCAAATCTGCAGCGTTTCCTTGATCGCCAGGGCTTTCAGGCGTTGCAGTCTCATGCCGCCGCCTTTCGCCCGACGAGCTGGACGAAAATATCTTCAAACGACGGCGGGATCGGCTCGATGCGCGTCACGGTAACGCCCCCGCCGGCCAGAATGGAGGGCAGCGCTGCAATTGCGGCGGCGCGATCGGCGACAAGGACGTGCAACGTATTGCCGAAGGCCGCGACATCGCGCACGCTGGTCGCCGTTTCGAGCACGCTGATGGCGGCGCCGAGCGCGTCGCATTCGATCACCAGCAAATCGCCGCCTGGGAAACCGCGCTTGAGGGCCGCCGGCGTGTCGAACGAAATGAGCCGGCCGCGATCGATCAACGCGATACGATCGCAATATTCGGCCTCGTCCATGTAATGGGTCGAGACCAGCACCGCCACGCCGTCGGCCGATAACGTGTGGATTAGATCCCAAAAGCGGCGGCGCGACTCGGGATCGACGCCCGACGTCGGTTCGTCGAGGAACAGGATCGGCGGTCGATGCAGAATCGCGCAGCCGAGCGCCAAGCGCTGTTTCCAGCCACCCGCCAGCGTTCGCACCAGGGCGTTCTCGCGGCCGGCAAGCCCGGCCATGCCGATCACGAAGTGCATGCGCTCGGCGAGCAGGGCCGACGGTACGCGATAGATGCCGCCATAAAAGCGCAGGTTCTCCGTTACCGTGAGATCGCCGTAGAGCGAGAATTTCTGCGACATATAGCCGATATGTTCGCGCACCCGTTCGGGATCGCGGCCGACGTCGAAGCCGGCGACGCGCGCCTGGCCATCCGATGGCCGCAGCAGGCCGCAGAGCATACGGATCGTCGTCGACTTGCCGGCGCCGTTGGGGCCAAGAAAGCCGACGATCTCACCGCGGCCGATGCGAAAGCTTACGCCGTCAACCGCCGTGAACCTGCCGAACCGTTTGACCAGCCGATCAGCGACAATAGGGGCGTCGGGTGCTTCGGCGGCATTCATGCGTTCTGCCGCTGGCTGCCAAGCAAACCGATGAACAAATCTTCGACGGTCGGCGTTGCGACCGCGATGTCGCTATAGGGAATCCGCCGCGCGTCGAGCGCCGCGCGCAGCGCCGGCAGGCGCCGTTCGCGGTCGTCGACCACGACATGGACTCCGTCGCCGACGAGCAGCACGCTGGACACGCCGGCCAGGCCACCGACGGCATTGCGCGCCGCCCGCGCGGCCACCGATGAAATCGTCAGCAGCGTACCCGGCATTCGGGCCTTGAGGGCCTGTGGAGTGTCGCAATAGCGCAGGCGCCCTTCGTGAAGCAGGGCGAGCCGGGTGCAGCGTTCGGCCTCGTCGAGATAGGCGGTCGAGATGAAGATGGTCACGCCAGATTCGCGCAAGTCGAAGAGGATGCGCCAGAAATCACGGCGCGAGACCGGATCAACGCCGGTCGTCGGCTCGTCGAGCAGCAGAATCCGCGGCGTATGCACCAGCGCGCAGATCAGGCCGAGTTTCTGCTTCATGCCGCCGGAAAGCTGCCCGGCAAGCCGGTCGCGGAAGTCGGCCATGTTCGACGCTTCGATCAGCGGTCGCGTCCGTTCCTCGCGCTGGGCGCGCGATACCTCGAAGAGATCGGCGTAAAAGCGGATGTTTTCGTCGACGGTAAGGTCTTCGTAGAGTCCAAACCGCTGTGGCATGTAGCTCAAATGGCGTTTCGCCGTCTCAGGATCGGCCACGACATCGACGCCGTCGACCTCAATGCTCCCAGCATCTGGCCGCATGACGCCTGCCAGCATGCGTATGGTCGCGGTTTTGCCGGCGCCATCCGGCCCAACCAAGCCGAAGATCGCGCCGCGTTCGGCGGCAAAGGTCACGTCGTCGACGGCGCTGACGGTTCCGAAACGCTTGCAGAGTCCGTGGACAGATATCGCCGGTTCGGTGGCCGCCATGTCACGGCCCCGCGAGCTGGATACGGCCGTCTGCCGGCATGCCGGGCACCAATTCGTGCGTCAGATTGTCGATATCGATTTTGATGCGGTAGACGAGCGTTACCCGTTCGGCATGGGTCTCAACCGATTTAGGCGTGAACTCCGCGCTTTCGGATATGAAGGAAACCCGGCCGTCATACATTTTGCCGGGAAACGTATCCGTACTCACCGCGACCTTGGCGCCGAGCCGGACGCGGCCGATGTCGGTTTCGTTGATGTAGGCGCGCAGCCAAACGTGATCGAGATCGGCGAGCGTGATCACCGGCGAGCCCGGTTGGGCGATTTCGCCGAGTTCAGCCTGGCGCACGAGAATAACGCCATCGAACGGCGCCTGTAGCGTCGTGTAACCGAGCACGATCTTGGCGAGATCGAGCGACTGCTGGGCATTGTGGATATTTGCTTGCGCGAGGGCGACATTGCGTTCAGCGACGAGCTCAAGCGCCTCGCCGCGCTCAAGCACCGCTGTCGCCTGCTTGTATGCGGTCTCACTCGACTCGTGCTGCTGTGTCGAAACCCAGCCCGCCTTCCACAGCGTGTCGTATCGCGCGGCGTCGCTTTTCTTGAAAGCAACGTCGGCGCGGTCGCTCATTACCGTCTTCTGCAACGCATGGACGTTCTGCTCGGTCGAGGCCAATTGGCGCTCCTGCACCTCGAGCGTCGCCTGCGCTATGTCGACTTGCTTCCGGTAATCGGAGTCGTCGACACGCGCGACGGCCGTTCCAGCTTTGACGAAAGCGCCCTCGTTGAATGGCAACTCGACGATGCGCGATTGGACTGTCTTGAAGCCAAGCACGCTTTCATGCGCTTCGATATTGCCGGAAACCAGCAACGCAGCGGCGGGGCGCCTCAGTCCAAGCCACGCGGTCCAGGCGGGTGCCCAGCCGACGGCGGCGACTCCGATGATCGCCAGGAAAATGCCGGCGACGACAAGCCGCCGGGTGCGCGACATCTGGGACCAGGGGTGCATGCGACTTTGTCGCGCGCCAGCGCGTTACAGGCGTTGATTTAACTCAAGCGCTCGGCCGAATTACGCCAATTCTGCGGGGACGGCTCCAGGGTGCAGACGCCGCGTGTACTGCCGCAGCGACCTCTCCTCGAGCCGCAGCGCTTGCAGCAGGCACTGCTTGCGTGCCTGCTCCATCGGCGGCCTTGCCTCGAGTTCGGCGATTTTCGCGCGCAGGTGGTTGAGCTGGGCGACATCGAGCGACAATACTGAACGCATAACTTCTCTCCGTCTTCTTCGTCGGCGTGCGGCCGGCGTTGCGCCGATAATCGCAGACGGAAGATGGCGGAAAATACGGATTGCTCCGTAAGGGGATCTGCTTACCCGCGACGGGCGCGGGGTGGCCGGCTTGGTGGCGCGGGCGCCGACGGCACCCACATGTCGCCGTCCTTGCGGTAGCGCCGCTTGACCGCCGCCCAGGCCACCCGATGCGCGATCTCTTCACGCCGGTCGCTGGAGGCGTATTGGCGCCATGCGCCGTTGAAGGCCTCGCGGTAGATCGTCTGTGCGCCTGCGGGAAGGTGGTGGCGGACTGGACCGGGCAGTGCGGTGTTTGAGTTGTATGGCATGTCACGCTCCTATGTAGCGGGCTCTAGGCGGCGGCGCGCGCGGGGCCGCTCAGGCCGTGCCGAAATGCGCCGGCAACTCCGCCAACGGCGTCTTCGTCAAGTCCTTGGGGTACTCGCCGCGCAGTTTTTTCGCGGTCATCGGATCGAGGCCGTCGCGCAGCGTCGTCAGGCACCGCGGTGAAGCGTAGATGACGAGGTGGTCGAAGCTGCCGCGTGCGCTTTCGCGGTTCACATGCGCGACGAGCGAACGCAAGAACTTCGCCTGTTCCAGGCGATGGGCGTCATGCCGCGGTTCGATCGCATGCCGCCCCGAATAGGCGCTTTCCTGGCCGCGGCCCGGCCGTTCGCTCATCAGGTCGTGCGACCGCGCGTGAGCAGACGCCGAATCCTCGGCGAAGATGACGACGTAGTCCGCTGCCGGATCTGGCCGCGTGACGATTCGCGCCCGCGAGCCGTCGGCCAATACGTACCAGGTAATCGGTGTCTGCATGGCGCACCCGCCTCTCTTGCCTGTGCATTAAGCGCCGCGGGTAGTTCTGGACGTTGATTTACATCAACCATCGACACCGGCAGCT
>JBAVMB010000350.1:0-3157 GCA_049689615.1 Allostellaceae bacterium | reverse complement strand
GCGCGTGATTTCGTACAGGAGGCGACAGTGGCGTGCGAGCGCCGCGCAGTCGCTGGCCCGGTTGCTGCACCAGAATGGTTCGCGCCGCCTAAATTCGGCCGTCGTCTCCTGCGCGCAGCTGGAGAGGCCTTGATCCGCTTCATTATGCGGCGGGCCTTTCGCCTGCGCGTCGAGGGCAGCGAATACCTACCGCCGAACGATCCGATCGTGATCTGCGCGAACCACGCCAGCTATCTCGATCCATTTGCCTTGGCGGGCGCCCTGCCGTCAGCCCGGCTGCGCCGTACGTTCTGGGGCGGCTGGACGGGTGTCGTCTTCACCACGCGCCTGCGCCGATATTTCAGCCGGATCGCGCAAGTCATTCCGATTGACCCCGACCGCGCCGTGATTTCAGGCATTGCCGCTGGCCGGCTCGTGCTCGAACGGGGCTACAATTTGGTGTGGTTTCCCGAAGGGTCGCGCAGCGAAAATGGAAGATTACAGCAGTTCCTGCCGGGGATCGGTGCCCTCGTCGCCGGCGGCACTGCGCTAATCGTACCGGTCTATATCGGCGGCAGCTTCGCGGCTTGGCCGGTGCGGCAACGCTTCCCACGCCTTCACCCTGTCGTCATCCGCTTTGGCCCACCGATCGTTCCACCGCCCGTCCGGCCCGGCCAATCCGCACGGCAATGGGAAGATGACATTGCAATCAAGGTGCAAACCGCGGTTGCCGCACTTGCCGTCGGAGGAGGCGAGTGATCTCTTTTTAGGCCAAGATCGCTGTGCGGCTGGGAGCCAAACAGAAGCTTAGGGCACGCGGCCCGAACCGAGAACTTTCAGTCAGAAAGAGTCCGCAAAGCAGTCAGAAAACTGGTGCCGACGTGCGGGTTCGAACCGCGGGCGTACTGATTACGAATCTGTTGGAGGCGGCGGAACTCTGCCGATTTTCTGTCTTTCCGGCCTTCCGGCGTCCTTGGATTATCGCCGTCGTTCGGAGGCCTAGTCAGAAAAGATTTGCTCTCCCATACGCGGTCTGTATCCCGCGTCCAAGTCGACAAAAACGGCGAGCGCCTCGGCGGCTTCATCCACCCAACCGATTCCACGAAACGAGCAACCTAGCATCGCTCAATCCTTTGTCGATTTGCAGCCGTAATCCGCGGGTCTAGAATTGCTTGCAGACATGATTGCGCTCATGCTGCCTCCACCGTATCACGGTATTCGTCTCACCCTTGAGCGGCCAGCGTTCACCGATACATGGGCCGCGGCAAGAGCCGGTGAGGAGCAAGGCGTCATCCACTGGGCGGAACGCACGGACCGACTGGATTTCGCGTTGACTCTGAAACCGGATCGACCGCGGTGCCGGGCCGCTCCTGCATCGATGAACCGCCAAACCTCGGGTGGCCGGGTCTCCGTAGTTTCCGAATCTGACGCAGCCGTCGTGATGCCAGTATTGTCGGGTCAGGCATCAAATCCGTGATCCGCCGTGACGCAGGCGACGCAGGCGTGACCGTGAACGAGCACCACCCCGGCGCAGGCTCGCCGAGCCTTCTTGCTCGGTATGGCAGCTACGACTTGCGTATCCAGCTCGATCAGATGGAGGATGTGATGGCGATCAGAACGGGGCGCGCAAACCCGGTGGTAACCACCGAATGATCATCAAATCCTCAGATCAAGTCCCGCGCGCGACCTTTCTCAAGCGGTTTCCGATACCGAGGAGTTTCGGCATCACCTCGGAATCGCGCATCAGGCGCGGGAAGACCTGGCCAACGCCGGGCGGCGCGATCCGATCGAAGACGTTCGAGATCTATCGGTACGATCCGGATTCCGGCGAAAACCCGCGCCTCGATACTTTCGAAGTCGATGTCGACGATTGCGGGCCGATGGTTCTCGATGCACTCATCTGGATCAAGAACAAGGTCGATTCGACGCTAACCTTCCGCCGCTCGTGCCGCGAGGGAATATGCGGTTCTTGCGCGATGAATATCGATGGCACGAACTGGCTCGCCTGCACGCGGTTCATTTCCGACTTGGCTACGCCGGCGAAAATCTATCCGCTGGCGAACTTGCAGATCATCAAGGATCTGGTCCCCGATCTCACGCATCTCTTCGCCCAATATGCGGCAATCGAGCCTTGGCTCAAATCGAAGGCCCCCGAACCCGAACGGGAGCGGCTCCAATCGCCGGAGGAGCGGAGCAAGGTCGACGGCTACTACGAATGCATCCTTTGCTTCTGCTGTACATCGGGCTGCCCGAGTCATTGGTGGAACGGCAATCGCTTTTTGGGACCCGCCGTGCTCCTGCAGGCTTGGCGCTGGCTGGCTGACAGCCGCGACGAGGGGGCCGGCGAACGGCTCGACAGACTTGAGGATCCCTTCCGGCTCTACCGATGCCATACCATCCTCAACTGCACGCGGACCTGTCCGAAGGGCCTAAATCCGGGCAAGGCGATCGCAGAAATCAAGAAGATGGTGATCGAGCGCCGAAGCTGACTGCGAAGGAAGAAACCGATGATGCCCGATCCCAGGACAAGGCGACCGAGGCCGCTGTCTCCGAACGTACAGATCTATCGGCCACAGCTCACGTCGGTTCTTTCGATCACCAATCGGATCACCGGAATTCTTCTGAGTGCCTGCGCCGTAGTGCTGGTCATCTGGTTGATTGCGGCTGCGTCGGGACCGCAGGCCTATGCCGTGGTGCAGGGGGCCATCGCGTCCTGGATCGGCCAGATCGTGATGTTCGGTGCCACCTTCGCCTTTTTTCTGCATCTCTGCGGCGGCATCCGCCATCTGGTGTGGGACACCGTCCACGGATTCGAACTTCGTGCGATCTACATTTCGGGGTGGTCCGTCGTGGCCGCGAGCGTGGTGCTCACCGTTGCAGTCTGGGTCGCCAGCGCGTCGATGGGAGGGTAAGACGGTGGACCCTCAGAACATGCGCTCGCCCCTAGCCCGTGCAATTGGCCTCGGCTCGGCTAAAGAAGGGGTTGGACTCTGGTGGGCGGAGCGCGCTTCAGCGGTCGCTCTCGTTCCTCTGACGGTGTGGTTCGCCGCCTCGATCATCGCGCATACCGGCAGCGATTACGCCACCTTCATCGCCTGGCTGAGAACGCCGCTTGCCACCATTCTCATGATCTTGCTGCTGATCGTCCTCTTCTATCACACCGCGCTTGGGCTACAGG
>JBAVMB010000349.1:0-8658 GCA_049689615.1 Allostellaceae bacterium | reverse complement strand
GGCGTGGATCTGCGCCTTCACCACCCAGACCGGCCCGCCGAGGTCGTTGGCGGCCTTGACCGCCTCCTCGACGCTGAGCGCCGGAATGCCGCGCGGCACCGGCACCCCGAATTCGCGCAACACGGCCTTGGCCTGGTATTCGTGGATGTTCATGCGGTTTGCTCAGGCGTCCCGGGGGCAACGCCCGAGAAACGAGAAGGAGGAAACAGCGGATACATTACTTGCCGAGATCGGGGGCGATCTTCTTGCAAGCCTCAACCAGACTCTCCACGGCTTGTGCCGACTTGTCGAACATGCCGCGCTCCACACCGTTGAGCTCGATCTCGACGATGCGCTCGACTCCCTTGCTGCCGATGACGACGGGCACGCCGACATAAAGGTCCTTCACGCCGTACTCGCCGTTGAGCCAGGCCGCCGCCGGCAGCACGCGTTTCTTGTCGCGCAGATAGGATTCCACCATGGCGATTGCCGACGCGGCCGGCGCATAGAACGCCGAACCGGTCTTCAGCAGATTGACGATCTCGCCGCCGCCGTTGCGCGTGCGCTCGACGATCTTGTCGATGCGTTCCTGCGTCGCCCAGCCCATCTTGATCAGGTCGGGCAGCGGAATGCCGGCGACTGCCGAGTAACGCGCCAACGGCACCATGCTATCGCCGTGACCGCCGAGAACGAAAGCGCTGACGTCTTCGACCGAGACTTTGAATTCGTCGGCGAGAAAATAACGGAAGCGCGCGCTGTCCAGAACTCCGGCCATGCCGACGACCTTATGGTGCGGCAAGCCGCACGCTTCGCGCAGCACCCAAACCATCACGTCGAGTGGATTGGTGATGCAGATGACGAACGCGTTGGGCGCGTGCGCTTTGATCGCGGCGCCGACCTGACGCATCACCTTGGCGTTGATGCCGATCAGATCGTCGCGGCTCATGCCCGGCTTGCGCGGCACGCCGGCAGTGACGATCACCACGTCGGCGCCTGCGATCGCGGAATAATCGTTGCTGCCGGCATAGTGGGCGTCGAAGCCTTCGACCGGGGTCGCTTCGATTAGATCGAGCGCCTTGCCTTGCGGCACGCCCTCGACGATATCGCACAGGACGACGTCGCCAAGCTGCTTCAAGCCGGCGAGCAAAGCGAGCGTACCGCCGATCTGGCCGGCTCCGACCAGCGCGATCTTGTTGCGTGCCATCGATGACCTCATTTTGGGCGATGCGAAACCGCGCGGAGAGCGCAGAACGGCGCGGGTTTAGCGCGATTTCGTCCCTGCGGCAAGGGGACGACAGTTACATCGGTTTAACCCGGAACCGCGGCGATGTATTCCGGGCTCTGCATTTCGTGCAGCCGCGAGGCCGTGCGCCGAAATTCGAAGGCACCGTCACCCGCGGTGTAGAGTTGGTCCGGCGGCATTTCAGCGGACATCACGATACGGCCGTGCGCGTCGTAAAGCGTATCGATGAAGATGTTGAAGCGCTTGGCTTCGTCGCGCCGCGTCGGATCCATGCGCGGCACGCCATCGATGACAAAGGTGTGATATCGCCGGCACAGCTCGAGATAATCGGGCGGCCCAAGCGTTCCGCCGCAGAGCTCGGCGAAACTGAACCACGCCACGCGCCGCGCCGCGCGCGGCACAATGAGCTTGTGGCCGAGAACCGTCAGCGTCTGGGAATGGGCTGAAGTGTTGTCGGTCAAGGCCATGAACGCGCGTTCGAGCGCCCGATAGGCGCGATCGTCGGCCGGCGCGAAATAGGTCTGCCGGCCGATCAGGCGGGCCATGCGGTAATCGCGCGCGCTGTCGAGCGCGATAATATCGAGCTGACGCTCGATCAGTGCGATGAACGGCAAGAAGCGTTCGCGCTGCAGGCCGCCTTCATAAAGCTCGCTCGGTGTGCGATTGGAGGTGGCGACAATGATGACGCCGAGGGCGAACAGCGCCTCGAACAGGCGGCCCAGAATCATCGCATCGGCGATGTCGGTGACGTGAAACTCGTCGAAGCAGAGCAGGACCGAGTCCTTGGCGAACGCCGCCGCCACGCGCCGGATCGGATCGTCCGTATCCGAAGGAAGCGCGTGGATGCGATCGTGCACCTCGGCCATGAAAGCATAAAAATGCGTGCGCCGCTTCGAGGCCAAGCCGACCGAGCCGAAGAACATGTCCATCAGCATCGTCTTGCCGCGGCCGACGCCACCATAGAGGTAGATCCCTTTTGGCAGCGCGACGCGCGAACAGACCAGACCTAACCGCGCACGCCAGCCGCGCCGAACATTGGCCATGCGGTCGTCGACCAAGGCCGACCACAGCATGTCGAGCCTCGCCGCGGCGCGTTCCTGCGCCGCATCGAACACGAGTTCGCCAGCGGCGACGCGCGCGCCATAGCGCGCAAGCGGACCGGGCATCTGTGAATTCGGCTGTGCGGCTGACGGCTGGCCGGAGGGCTGCATCGACGACCCAGTCATAGCCAAAATTGCGGCGCGATTACACAGTCTCGTCTACGATGCCATCGGATTTGGCATGCCACGACGGAAGGAGACGGCACATGGACGAAGACCGCTTCAACATGGAAGTGCGCAAGTTCCTCAAAGTCGTTGGCGTCACGTCGCAGCGCGAGATCGATAACGCGGTGCGCGAGGCGATCAGCACGGGCAAGCTCAAGAGCCGCGGCAAAGTCGCGGCCAAGATGACACTGCACATACCGGAAATCGGACTCGATCACGTCATCGACGGCACGATCGAGTTCTAGTGCGTTAGACGCGCGCGACGAGCTTCTTCTTGATTTCGCCGATGGCCTGCGCCGGGTTGAGGCTCTTGGGGCAGGTGCGCGTGCAGTTCATGATCGTGTGGCAGCGATAGACTTTGAACGGGTCCTCGAACTGATCGAGCCGTTCGGCGATCTTGGTGTCGCGGCTGTCGGCAAGCCAGCGTTCGGCCTGCAGCAACACCGCTGGACCGAGATATTTTTCCGGATTCCACCAGTGGCTCGGACACGCGGTCGTGCAACAGAAACACAGGATGCATTCCCACAAGCCATCGAGCTTCGCGCGCTCTTCGATCGATTGCAGCCGCTCGCTATCGGCCGGCGGCGGCGTGTCGTTCTTGAGCCACGGCTGGATCGATTGGTACTGCTCGAACATGGCGCTGATATCCGGCACCAAGTCCTTGATCACCGGCAGGTGGGGCAATGGATAGATTTCGACGTCGCCCTTCACGTCGGCGATGTATTTGAGGCAGGCCAGCGTGTTGGTGCCGTCGATGTTCATCGCGCACGAGCCGCAGACGCCTTCGCGGCACGAGCGGCGGAACGTCACCGTGGTATCCACCTCGTTCTTGATCTTGATCAGCGCGTCGAGAACCATCGGCGCGGTCTGATCGAGATCGATGTCGTAGCTGTCCATGCGCGGATTGCCGCCGGCTTCGGGATCCCAGCGATAGATGCGGAAGGTCTTCACCCGCTTGGCGCCGGACGGCGCCGGATGGTGATGGCCCTCGACCACCTTGGAATTCTTGGGCAGGAAGAAGTCGGCCATGGCGGTTCCTAGTAAACGCGTTCCTTGGGCGGAAAGGGCTGGACGTCGTTCGACAGCGTGAAATTGTGCACCGGCCGGTAGCCGAGATCGACTTGCCCGCCGCCGTTCATCCACGCCAAGGTATGCTTCATCCAATTCTTGTCGTCGCGCTTGGGAAAATCCTCGCGTGCGTGCGCGCCGCGGCTTTCGGTCCGCGCCCGCGCGCCGTGCAGCGCCACTATCGCCTGCGCCATCAGATTGTCGAGCTCGAGCGCTTCGACCAGATCGCTGTTCCAGATCATCGAACGGTCGGACACGCTCAAATCGCCGGCCAACGACGCGACCTGTGCCATTTTGCGAACGCCCTGTTCGAGCAGCTCGGCGGTGCGGAACACGGCGCAATGCTCCTGCATGATCCGCTGCATCGCCAAGCGGATTTCGCCGGTCTTGGTCTTGCCTTTTGCATGCCTGACACGATCGAGCCGCGACAACGCGCGGTCGTCGGCCGACGCGGGCAACGGCTTTTGCGCCGCACCCGACTTGACGATTTCCTGGGCGCGCTGCGCCGCGGCGCGGCCGAAAACGACGAGATCGAGCAGAGAATTAGTGCCGAGCCGGTTGGCACCATGCACCGAGACGCAGGCGGCCTCGCCGATCGCCATCAAGCCGGGCGTGATCCGTTCTGGATCGTCCGGCGTCGGCGCCAGCGCTTCAGCGCGCAGATTGGTCGGAATGCCGCCCATGTTGTAGTGCACTGTCGGCAACACCGGAATCGGTTCGCGTGTCACGTCGACGCCGGCAAAGATGCGCGAGGTCTCGGCGATTCCGGGCAACCGCAGGCGGATCACCGCCGGATCGAGGTGCTCGATATGCAGATGGATGTAATCCTTCTTGGGACCGCAGCCGCGGCCTTCGCGGATCTCGATGGTCATGGCGCGACTCACGATGTCGCGCGACGCGAGGTCCTTGGCGTGCGGTGCATAACGCTCCATGAAGCGTTCACCCTCGGAATTCGTGAGATACCCGCCCTCGCCGCGCACGGCTTCGGTGATCAGGCAGCCGGCTCCGTAGATGCCGGTGGGATGGAATTGGATGAACTCCATGTCCTGTAGCGGCAATCCTGCGCGCAACACCATGGCATTGCCGTCGCCGGTGCAGATATGCGCCGAAGTGCAGGAGAAATAGGTCCGGCCGTAGCCGCCGGTGGCCATCACCACGATCTGCGCCCGGAAACGATGGATCGAGCCGTCCTCGAGGCACCAGGCGACGACGCCGCGGCAGACGCCGCCGTCCATCAGCAGGTCGAGCACGAAATACTCGATGAAGAATTCGGCGTCGTGCTTGAGGCATTGCTGATAAAGCGTGTGCAGGATGGCGTGGCCCGTGCGGTCGGCCGCCGACGCCGAGCGATGCGCCGGATTCTTGCCATACTGAACGGTGTGACCGCCGAAGGGCCGCTGATAAATCTTGCCCTCAGGCGTGCGCGAAAACGGCACGCCCATGTGCTCAAGCTCGATGACGGCGGGAACCGCCTCGCGGCACATATATTCGATCGCGTCCTGGTCGCCAAGCCAGTCGCCACCCTTGACAGTGTCGTACATGTGCCAGCGCCAATCGTCCTCGCCCATATTGCCGAGCGCGGCGCCGATGCCGCCCTGCGCCGCCACGGTATGACTGCGCGTCGGATAGACCTTGGTGATGCAGGCGGTCTTGAGGCCGGCGGCGCTCATGCCGAGGCTCGCCCGCAAGCCGGCGCCGCCCGCACCGATCACAACCACGTCGTAGACATGCTCGGTGACGGGATACGCTGCCGGCACGATCACAATCCGAAAGCAAACGTGGCGATGGCCGCGAGCGCAGTCAGCGCCAGCACCCAGCACGCCACGCGATTGGCCACCAACGCCGCCGCCAGCCGCCCGGGAGTGTGGACGTAGTCCTCGAGCACGACGCGGACGCCGAGCGCCAAATGAAAGAACGCCACGACGACCAGCGCGGCCGCCAGAATTGCCGGAACCGGCTGGCCAAGCCACGTTTGGAGCTGCGCGCGATCGGCGCCGAGATGCGCGAGCAGCGATTCGACCAGCCACAGCGCCAACGGAATCAATGCGAGTGCGCTGACGCGCTGCGCCCGCCAGTGGCGTATGGCAGCGCTGCCGCTCACAACAAACCCCAGGCATAGAGGCCGCCGCCGAAAGCGAACAGCGTCAACAGCACGCTGAACGCCACCACGGTCCAACCGGTGCGGTAGGTCATCGGCAGATCGAAGCCGAAACCGATATCCCACAACAGGTGCCGCACGCCGTTGAGCAGGTGATAGAACAGCGAAAACGTCCAACCGAGCAGGAACAGCTTGCCGAGCCACGATCCCCAAAAAGCCTGTGCCGCGCGAAAGCAGGCGTCGCTCCAAGCTGCGCCCGACAGCCACCAGACAAAGAAAACTGTGCCAAGACCGAGCGCCAATCCGGTGCCGCGATGCGTGATCGACAGCACCGAGGTCAGTTGCGGCTTGTAGATCTGCAAATGGGGTGAAAGCGGCCGCTCGGCGGGAGTCATTGGCACAAGAACCTTGCGCTTTCGCACGTGCGAAGAGCGTTTGGTTTAGCCCTCCCCCTTCGTCGCGTCAACGCCGGGTCGCACACGGCACGCTTGCAGATGGCGAATGTGGCGCGCGAACTCAGCTCACGGTATGTGGCATGCCAATGGCAGCCGCCAATGCCAGGATGCGTTCCGCATCGGCGACGTGCAGCCGCTCGATCAGATGCCCGTCGAGCACGGCCATGCCCTTGCCTTGGACCTTGGCTTCGTTGAAAGCGGCGATCACGCGCCGGGCATACGCGAGCGCGGCTTCGTCGGGCGCGAAAATCCGGTTGGCGTCCGCGATCATGTTCGGATGGATCAGAGTTTTGCCATCGAAGCCGAGCATCCGGCCTTGCCGGCACGAGCGAATGAAGCCGTCGGTGTCGGTGATGTCGAAATGGACGCCATCGAGCACGGCCAGGTCGTAGGCGCGGGCGGCAAGGATGCAGAGACCGAGGGCGGTCGTCATCGGTTCGCGCAGCGGCGTCTCCTCGGCATGGACCTCTTTCGACAGATCGGCCGTACCCATGACGAAGGCCTTGAGCCGCGGCGTGGCGGCGGCGATCGCCTCGGCATGCAGGACGGCGCGCGCAGTTTCGATCATGCACCAGATACCGAGATCGAGCGGCGCGCCCGCCGAAATCAGGCTCGCTTCCGCCTTGCGCGGCTCGGCTTCGCTTTCAACCTTGGGCAGCAGGACGGCGTCCAGCTTCATCTGTGCCGCCGCGCGCAGATCATCTTCGGCCCATTCGGTGTTGAGCGCGTTGATCCGCAGGATCAACTCGCGCCGCCCATAGCCGCCTTGCGCTATCGCAGCGGCAATCGCCGCGCGCGCTTTGCCCTTGGCGTCCGGCGCGACCGAATCTTCGAGATCGAAGATCAGCGCGTCGGCATCGAGGCTGCGCGCTTTTTCCAGCGCGCGCGCGTTGATGCCCGGAACGAACAGGACGCTACGGCGCGGACGCATCCGCTAGTCAGCGCGCGCCGGCTCTCTGGTCGCCGATTTCTTGAGGTAATCGCGCGCCAGCAGCTCGGCAATCTGGACGGCATTGAGCGCCGCGCCTTTGCGCAGATTGTCGCCAACCACCCAGAGGTTAAGACCGTGCGGCACGGTCGGATCGCGGCGGATGCGACTGACGTAAACCGCGTCTTCGCCGGCGGCTTCGATCTGCGTCACGTAGCCTTCCTCGGTACGGTGATCCACGACGACCACGCCGGGCGCCCGCTTGAGCGCCTCGCGCGCGGTCTCTTCGTCGAGCGGAGATTCGAATTCGACGTTCACCGCCTCGGCGTGACTGATGAACACCGGAACGCGCACGCAAGTCGCAGTGACCGCGATTTTGGGGTCGAGGATTTTGCGTGTCTCGACGTCCATCTTCCACTCTTCCTTGGTCACGCCGCCGTCGAGAAAGACGTCGATGTGCGGGATGCAGTTGAACGCGATCTGCTTGGTGAAGCGTTCGCGTTTGATCGGATCGTTGACGTAAACCGAGCGGGTTTGCGTGAACAACTCGTCCATTGCGTCGCGGCCAGCGCCCGACACCGATTGATACGTGGCGACGACGATGCGCTTGATCCGCGCCAAATCGTGCAGCGGCTTCAACGCAACCACCATCTGGATCGTCGAGCAATTTGGGTTGGCGATGATGTTGCGCTTCTTGTACTGCGCGATCGCGTCCGGATTGACCTCGGGAACGACCAGCGGCACGTCCTTGTCCATGCGGAATTGCGACGTGTTGTCGACGACGACGCAGCCGGCCTTGCCGGCGCGCGGCGCATGCACTGCGGACACTTTGGCGCCAGGCGAGAACAGCGCGATGTCGACGCCGGCGAAGTCGAACGTGTCGAGGCTTTCGACCTTGAGCACCTTGTCGTCACCGAACGACACCTCGGCGCCGATCGAACGCGTCGAGGCAACCGCATGAACCTTGTCGGCGGGAAAGTGGCGCTCGCTGAGAATGCTCAGCATTTCGCGCCCGACATTGCCGGTGGCGCCGACCACTGCGACCCGATAACCCATTGAAAGCTCCTGCGGAAACCGCCGTTGACTTAAGCCGCTTCAAGCCCGATGGCAAGCCCGCCGTGGCGCTAAATCGGCCATGAATCAGGTGTTTTTCGGCTTTTCGAGCATTTGCGAAACGATACTGCCTAATTTTGCTGCAGTGCAGTAGAATAGTTCGTTCGCTACCCCCTGTGGAGTTCGTATGAGCATTGCGGCCCCCGACAGCAAGAAGCGCACTCCCGCTGAACTCGCGCGGCGCAAAGGCGGCGAACCGATCGTCGCGCTGACCGCCTATAGCGCAGCCATGGCGCGAACCCTCGACCCGATCGCCGACTTGCTGCTGGTCGGTGATTCACTCGGCATGGTGGTTTATGGCTTCGACAGCACGCTGCCGGTGACGCTCGAGATGATGATCGCGCACGGCGCGGCGGCAGTGCGCGGCGCGACGCGGGCCTGCGTTATCGTCGACATGCCATTCGGCACCTACCAGGAAAGCCCGGCGCAGGCGTTCAAGAACGCGGCGCGCATCATGGCCGAAACCGGTTGCGCCGGCATCAAGATCGAAGGCGGCGAAGCCATGGCCG
>JBAVMB010000348.1:0-3264 GCA_049689615.1 Allostellaceae bacterium | reverse complement strand
CAATTGCCACGTAATAAAGAAAGCCGCCGGCGTTGGTAAGAATCACGGGCAGGCGCTTGTCGTCGCTGGTCGGCGTCGCCAGGCGGATGAAATCGATGCCGGCGGCGCGCGCTGCTAGGCAGAGCTCGTCGTCGTGCTCGGGCGGCAGGTCGACGACGATCAAGCCGTCGCAGCCAGCGGCTTTGGCGTCCCTGACGAACTGCGGCACGCCGTAGCGATAGATTGGATTGTAATAGCCCATCAGGATGGCCGGTGTGTCGTTATCGGCCTTGCGGAAGCGGCGCAGCACCTCGAGCGTCTTGGCCAGGCTCATGCCGGATTTGAGCGCGCGCAGGCTGGCCGCCTGGATCGCTGGGCCGTCGGCCATCGGGTCGGAGAACGGCATGCCGATCTCGATCAGGTCGGCGCCAGCCTTGGGCAGGCGCGCCAGGATTTTTTCGAAGGTCACGCGGTCGGGATCGCCGCAGGTGAGATAGGTGACGAGACCGGCGCGGCCTTCGGCATGGAGCTTGGCGAAACGCGCGGCAATGCGGCTCACAGCTTGGCTCCAAGCGTCGCCGCCACAGTGTTGACGTCCTTGTCGCCGCGGCCGGACAAATTGATCACCAGCAGATGGTCGCGCGGCAGTTCGGGCGCCCGCTGGGCCGCGGCGGCCACGGCGTGCGCAGATTCAAGCGCCGGAATGATGCCTTCGAGGCGCGTCAATTGCTGGAACGCGGCCAGCGCCTCGCGGTCGGTCACCGTCATGTATTCGACGCGCTTCTGTTCGAACAGCCAGGCGTGCTCCGGTCCGACGCCGGGATAATCGAGACCGGCGGAAATCGAATGGGTGTCGAGGATCTGGCCGTCTTCGTCCTGCAGGTAATAGCTGCGATTGCCGTGCAGCACGCCGGGCGCGCCGCCGTTGAGCGAGGCGGCATGGCGGCCAGTGGACAAACCCTCGCCCGCGGCCTCGACGCCGATCATCGCGACATCGGGATCGTCGAGGAACGGATGGAACAGGCCCATGGCGTTTGAGCCGCCACCGACGCAGGCGACGAGTGTGTCGGGCAGCCGGTCCTCGGCCTGCATCATCTGGACGCGGACCTCGTCGCCGATCACAGTCTGGAAGTCGCGCACCATCGCCGGATAGGGATGCGGGCCCGCAACCGTACCGATGAGGTAATAGGTGTCGTCGACATTGGTGACCCAGTCGCGCAGCGCCTCGTTCATTGCGTCCTTGAGGGTGGCGGTGCCCGAAGTCACCGGTCGCACTTCGGCGCCCAGGAGTTTCATGCGAAAGACGTTGGGTTTCTGGCGCTCGATGTCGGTGGCGCCCATGTAGACGACGCACGGCAGATCGAACAGCGCGCACACCGTAGCGGTGGCGACGCCGTGCTGGCCAGCGCCAGTTTCGGCGATGATGCGGCGCTTGCCCATCCGCCTTGCCAGCAGGATCTGGCCGAGTGTGTTGTTCACCTTGTGCGCGCCGGTGTGATTGAGATCTTCGCGCTTGAGATAGATCTTGGCGCCGCGGCAATGCCGCGTCAGCCGCTCGGCGAAATAGAGCGGCGACGGCCGGCCGACATAATGCTCGAGGTAATAGCGGAGCTCGGCGGCGAAATTCGGATCGCGCTTTGCCGCTTCGTAGGCGCGCTCGACATCGAGGACGAGCGGCATCAGCGTCTCGGCGACGAAGCGGCCGCCGTGAATGCCGAACAAGCCGCGGTCGTCGGGCCCGCCGCGAAAGGTGTTGGGACCTGCCATTTCGAATGTGCGCCTGGGGTCGCCTGGGGACGGCAGTTTTACCCCTAAACCCTTGAGCCTCAAAGGCTCATTTAGCGCGTCAGAGGGCGCTGACCGCCGCCAGGAACGCACGAATTTTAGCGACGTCTTTGACGCCCGGCGCGCTTTCGACGCCCGACGACACGTCCACGGCGGTGGCGCGTGCGATACGCACCGCCTCGGCGACATTGTCGGGGGTCAGGCCGCCCGACAGCATCCACGGCAGCGGCCAGTGGCGCGCGCGCAGCAACTCCCAGTCGAACGCGAGCGCGTTGCCGCCCGGCCGGGTTGCGGCCTTGGGCGGCCGCGCGTCGAACATCAGCCAGTCGGCCGCGCCGTAGTAACGCGGCGCAGCGGCAAGATCGCTTTCGGCGGCAACTTTGATCGCCTTCATTGTTTCTATGCCGAAACGCTGTTTGATCTGGGCGACGCGCTCCGGCGTCTCGCCGCCGTGCAACTGAACGATGTCCAGTGGCGCCGCTGCCAGCACGCGCTTCAAAAGCTCGTCGTCGGGATCGACAAAGACGCCGACGCGCGTCACGCCCGCAGGCACGTTGCGAACCAACGGCCCAGCCTGTGTCGGCGACAGGTTGCGCGGGCTCGGCGGAAAGAACACGAAGCCGACGAAGCGCCCGCCGCCGGCGACTGCGGCAGCGACCGTCTCGGGCGTCGACAGGCCGCAGATCTTGGCGGCAACGCTCACGGCTTGCGGATTTCGGCCAGCATGGCGCGCGCCGCCGCCGGCGGACTGGGCGAGCCGGTGATCGGCCGGCCGATGACCAGATAGTCGGCGCCGGCCTGCACCGCGTCACGCGGACCCATGACGCGCTTCTGATCGCCATGACCCAGCGAGCCGACGCGAATGCCAGGTACCACCAGCAGGAAATCAGATCCGACGATCTGGCGCAGATCGGCGACTTCGTGCGGCGAGCAGACGATGCCGTCGAGGCCGCTCTCCTTGGCGAGCGTTGCTAGGCGTCTGACTTGGTCGCGGGTCGGGCCTTTTTGGCCCACCGCCTCCAGATCACGCTCGTCGAGGCTGGTCAGCACGGTCACGCCTAAGAGCTTCATGTGCGTCTTGCGCGCCGCCTGCTTCGCCGCCTCCGCGGCCGCCTGCATCATGGCACGGCCGCCGCTGCAATGAACGGTGAGGAACGTCGGCTCGAGCGCTGCTGCGGCCTTCACAGCGCCCGACACCGTGTTTGGGATGTCGTGCAGCTTCAAATCGAGGAACAACGGCAGGCCCTGGGCGACGTCGCGCACGGCGCGCGGCCCGTTGGCGGTGAAGAACTCCAGACCGAGTTTGATGCCGCCGACCGCGCCTTTGAGCTCGCGCACGAGGTTCTTGGCCTTGGCCGGATCGGCCAGGTCGATGGCGCAGAGGATCGGATTGGCAGGCTTATCGCTCATGGCAGGTTGGATATACGGGATTCACGCCTCACGGCGCGAGCGCATTTTCCAGTCCCTGCTTCGCCGCCGCCAGGTCTTCCAACGCATGGC
>JBAVMB010000347.1:0-8303 GCA_049689615.1 Allostellaceae bacterium | reverse complement strand
CGCGAGCGCAAACAACGGCGATCGTCTTACCGGTGCCCGCGAGGATGGGCATCTCGACGTTGTGCCCATCCAAATCAGCAGCGAGTTCCATGGAAACGGCGCGGTAACAAATAGTCGCGGGCGGAAGATTCATGTCACGGACCTGGGTCGGGGGCGCCGATCCACGCAGCGGCAAGCGCTAACCTGGCCAACGCCGGAAGAGACTTCGAGCCCGTCTTTTTCATGATCGAGGCGCGATGGTTCTCGACGGTGCGTTGGCTGATGCCAAGTTCTGCGGCAATATTTTTATTGTGGTGGCCCCCGACGACCAACGCCATGACTTGGCGCTGCCGCGGAGAGAGATTGGCGAGGTGATTCGCGGCATCTTGGCGCCAGGCGAACAGCTTGTTCAATACTGCCTGATGTTGAAGGATCAGCTTGTCTATTTGACGATGCAGAGCCTTTTCTCGGGTGAGAGCCTCTCGCAGCCGGATTTCGGTCAGCTCGCCTACGTAGCTTGCGCCCGTACGGCGCTCCGCGCTTCCAAATACGACGTTCGGAAGCAAGTCCGCGCTGTCTCCCAAATGCGCAATGGTCAGTTCAATGGTCATATCGTTAGCATCTCCGATGTTCGTCACTCGGAGAACCTATTAAAGCTTACGTCAGAGCCGCCAAGTCGCATTGATCCATATCAATCATGTCCGATAGCGGACATTGCCCTTACCGTGCAGGCAGTTGCGAGACTCCGCTTGCTCGAAGCGAAACATATCTTGTCCGGGAATCGATATGGTGCGCGCGATAGTCGGACCCAAACCGCGATCGACCGATGGGCAGTAGGCTCGATGGCGTAGCGCGAATTAGGCCGCCGCTTCGTCTCGCTTGATCATCATTTCCTGACGCTCGATCTTCTCGGCAAGCTGAGCCAAGGCGAGCGCATGGCAAGCCAACCTGTGCCTTAAATGCGGATCGGTTTCTTTCCGGCCCGCGTCTCTATAAAGCTGCGATCCCTCGCGTAATTCCGCCGGCGTTGGCATGTTGCCCTCCGCGATCAGGGCGGGAGCACGCGCAGCTTCCCCAAGGGAGCGTGTCTCTCAGCTGGCGGCGCCCGGAAACCGTGGCCGCCAATGTCTCGAGACTATACCCGGTGTCGCTCCGTGCCGAGTCAAATCCGGCCCGCGCTCGCGGATTCACGGTCAAAATGTCCGATATAAGACAGATGCAAGATATCGAGCTTGCTGCGACCGCCCATAGGGCATAGCGTTCACAAACGATCTGCCCGTTATCGCCGGCGACAAGATTTCGGCGAGAGAAGTGCTTGCCGTAGGCTTGGACAAGCTAAAGGGGCATGAGCCGGCTCGAAACATGAAAACGGTCGCCGGTTGGCGCCGCACTACCGAAACCGATCGAGCATGCCCGAGAGGAGCAGCAAGATGGTGGTACGCCGCAAGGCTGCTGACCCGCCTGCCAACCGATTGCTTGGTTTGCTGCCGCGTAGGGATTACCAGCGGCTTCGCCCGCATCTTGAACGCATTCCGCTGGAATACAGGAAGTCTCTCTACCGCGCTCGCGAGCCTATCGGATTTGTCTATTTCATCGAGACCGGCGTCGGGTCCTTGGTGAACACGATGGCAAACGGCCAGGCCGCCGAGGTCGGAACGATCGGTAACGAAGGCATGGTGGGTCTGCCTCTCGTGTTCGGCGACGACAGGGCGCCCACGAGCGTTTACGTCCAGGTTCCGGGTATCGGCCTGAGAATGAAGGCAGCGCTGTTCGAGAAGGAACTGGCGCGAAGCGCTTCGATGCGGGCGGTGATGCTTCGCTATGCGCACGCGTTCTTCAACCAGGTCGCGCAGTCGGCCGCGTGCAATCACTTTCATTCCATAGGACAGCGATCATGCCGCTGGCTGATGATGACGTACGACCGCATGCAGTCGGATGAGTTTCTGCTGACGCAGGAGTTCCTCGCCATGATGCTGGGAGTGCAGCGGACCGGCGTTACGGGTGCGGCAGCCGTTCTGCAACGGGCCGGCCTCATCCGCTATAAACGCGGTCACGTCACGATCCTCGATCGCCGCGCCCTGATGAAGCGCTCGTGTGAGTGCTATGGCATCTCCAAGAGGGAGTTCGATCGTCTGCTCGGGGCTTGAACGCTACGCCAAGCCCACTCCAACAAAAAAGCAATCTGACTTTGCTGATGAGGCGAATGATCATCAAGACCACGTGGCATCTTCAGCAGCTGATCGGGCATCGCCGCGGGCGGCGATTTGCGCCAAGACCAGCTCTAAACCAGATTCCCGCTCGGATCATGTCGCGGGTTCTTTCATGAATACAGATTTTACTGAGCCACCCGCGCAATTTTCCACGCTGATCGAAATGCTTCGCTGGCGAGCACTGCGACAGCCCGAACAGCAGATCCACACCTATCTACTCGATGGAGAGACAGAAGGCGATCACCTGACCCACGCGACGCTGGACGGCCAAGCCCGGAGTATTGCGGCGCTGCTGCAAAGCCACCGTGCGGGCTGGATTTTGAATGGTTCCGGCCGTCAAAATTGAATCCTTGGATGTCGGGAACTTCGCAGAGTATGAATTCCAAGGCCGTGAGTTTGAATCGTTCGGCCGACTCCTCCATCCTCGCGCTACCGTCTGCGCGGCTTCCACACTTCGTCGGAGTTCCCATGCCTGCCTACCAGTACATCTATGTGATGAAAGATCTAAGCAAGACCTTTCCCGGTGGACGCGAGGTGTTGAAGGGCATCTGGCTGTCGTTCCTGCCCGGCGCCAAGATTGGCGTGCTCGGCGCCAACGGCGCCGGCAAGTCGACGCTGCTGCGCATCATGGCCGGCCTCGACCACGATTTCGCCGGTGAGGGCTGGGCGGCCGAAGGCGTCACCACCGGCTACCTGCCGCAGGAGCCTGTCCTTGATCCCAAGAAAACCGTCGCTGGCAACGTGACCGACGGTCTCGGCGCGATCAAGACGCTGCTCGAGCGCTTCGAAGCGGTCAGCGCCAAGCTAGGCGAAAGCCCGTCAGATGACGAAATGAATGCGCTGCTCGCCGAGCAGGCCGAGCTGCAGGAAAAGATCGATGCGGTCAACGGCTGGGAACTCGACCGTACAGTCGAGATCGCCATGGACGCGCTCCGCTGTCCGCCGGGCGATACCGACGTCGGCAAGCTGTCGGGCGGCGAGCGCCGCCGCGTCGCGCTCTGCCGGCTGCTGTTGCAGAAGCCCGATCTGCTATTGCTCGACGAGCCCACAAATCACCTCGACGCCGAGTCGGTGGCCTGGCTGCAGCGTTTCCTTGCAGAATATCGTGGCACCGTCGTCACGGTGACGCACGATCGCTATTTCCTCGACGAAGTCGCTGGCTGGATCCTGGAGCTCGATCGCGGCCAGGGCATTCCCTATCAGGGTAATTATTCCGGCTGGCTCGAGCAGAAGCAGAAACGGCTCGAACAGGAAGGCAGGCAGGAGGCGGCGCGCCAGCGCACGCTCGAGCGCGAGCTCGAGTGGGTGAAGCAAAGCCCGCGCGCCCGTCAGGCCAAGAGCAAGGCGCGGCTGTCCGCTTACGAAAGCCTGGTGTCGCAAAGCCGCGAAAAGGCGCCGGACACCACCCAGATCGTGCTGCCGCCCGGGCCCCGTCTCGGCGACACGGTGATCGACGCCAGCCATCTCGGCAAAAGTTACGACGACAATTTGTTGATCGAGGACCTGTCGTTCCGGTTGCCGCCCGGCGGCATCGTCGGCGTCATTGGGCCGAACGGCGCCGGCAAGACGACGCTCTTCCGTATGATCGTCGGTCAGGAAAAACCTGCGTCCGGCAGCATCCGGCTCGGCGACACGGTCAAACTGGGCTATGTCGATCAGAGCCGCGACGCGCTCGATCCCAACAAATCGGTGTTCGAGGAGATTTCCGGGGGCGCCGACGAGATCGATCTCGGCCGTCGCAAGCTGCCGGCGCGTGCCTATTGCGCACTATTCAATTTCCGCGGGCCGGATCAGCAGAAAAAAACCGGCCAGCTTTCGGGCGGCGAGCGTAATCGTGTGCACCTCGCCAAGATGCTCAAGACCGGCGCCAACGTTATCCTGCTCGACGAGCCGACCAACGATCTCGACGTCGACACGCTGCGCGCGCTCGAAGAGGCGTTGCTCGAATTTCCGGGCTGCGCCGTCATCGTCAGCCACGATCGTTGGTTTCTCGACCGCATCGCCACGCACATCCTGGCCTTCGAAGGCATGAGCCAGGTCGTATGGTTTGAAGGCAACTATGCCGAATACGAGGCCGATCGCAGACGACGTCTCGGCGCGGCTGCCGAACAGCCGCACCGCATCCGCTATAAGCCGCTGACGCGCAACTAGCGCCTAGTGGCTCGCCTGCGCCTGGGTCGGTGCGAACAAGCCGCTCGCCGGCACCGTGCCGCCGCTGAGGCGCTGCTGTAGCTGCTGGTTCAGGCCTGCGACCGTGCCGCCTTCGCGCTGGATCACCGACGCGATTTCCTCGCGCTCGGTCAGCGCCATGCTCACGCCTTCGACCTCGACGTCGACGATCTTGAGATCGCTGGTCGCCTTGCTGACGTGCCAGTAAATCGTGGTTGGCGGCGCCCCATTGGTATACATGAGCTGGCTCGAAACGACATAGCTGGTCGGGCTTTCGGCGCGTGCGCCAGTCACTTTGATCGTTTCGCCGCTATATTGCTTGAAACGGGCCGAATAGGTTCGTACCACCCATTGCGCGAACAACTGATTGAACTCGGCTCGCTCCTGGTCGCTGGCGCTGAGCCAGTAGCGGCCGAGCACGAAGCGCGCGATACGCGGAATGTCGAAGCCGGACCGTAGCAGCGTGCTGAAGCGCTCTTCGCGCTGGGCATCGGGCATCTGCGGATTCCGCAGGATTGTCAGTGCCTGCTGCACCATGCCATCGACGAAGGTCGCCGGATCGGTCTGGTCCGCACGAACCGAGGCCGTCCACAGCAGCACCGCGGCGACCAACACCAGGACAGATAGGGAACGGCGCGACGTGAATGGCATAGATCCCCCTTCGAATCATCTGGTATTCGGCGCACCGCGCCGGGCCTTTCAGCGGCAGAATAGGGCGGTCGCGGCGTGATCGACAAGGGCCCCTTCTGTGCCGGCCGGGGTCGCATTTTTGGCGCTAGACGCGCTATGGTGCAAAACGCTATGCCGAGTGGGATTCTGCCCATTTTTCGGGGTGATTGGGTTCGATGACGACGAATCGAGAACGGCAAGACAGATCGCGTACAGCGGACCGCTTGACGGTCGGCGCGCTACTGGCGGCTGATCCGCTCGCCGGCGTCGGCCGCGCGCCGCCGCGAGTCTCGTTCGAATTCTTCCCGCCCAAGACCGAGGCGATGGAAGAAAAGCTCTGGCAGACGGTGAAACGCGTCGAGCCGTTGGCGCCGCGTTTCGTGTCGGTCACCTATGGTGCTGGCGGCTCGACCCGCGCGCGCACCCACGCCACCGTGTTGCGCATCCGCACCGACACGGCGCTCGAGCCGGCGGCCCATCTCACCTGCATCGGCGCACCGCGTGACGCCATCGATGCGGTGGGGCGGCTCTATTGGGATTCGGGCATTCGCCACGTCGTCGCGTTGCGCGGTGATCCGCCGGCGGGCGAAGGCTCGTATAAGCCCCATCCCGGCGGCTATGGCTATGCCGCCGACTTGGTCGCCGGCTTGAAGCGCATCGCGCCGTTCGAGATCAGCGTCGCCGCTTATCCCGAGACGCATCCTGAAGCCAAAAGCCCCGAAGCCGATCTCGACAACCTGAAGCGCAAGATCGATGCCGGCGCCGATCGAGCGATCACGCAATTCTTCTTCGAAGTCGACGTATATTTGCGGTTTGTCGACCGCGCCCGTGCCCGCGGCATCGGCGTGCCGATCGTGCCGGGTATCTTGCCGGTGAGCAATTTCGGCCAGGTAAAGAAATTCGCCGCCGTGTGCGGCGCCGCGATCCCGGATTGGATGCCGCCGATGTTTGACGGGCTCGACGCCGATCCGGATACCCGCCGGTTAGTAGCGGCGTCGATTGCAGCGGAGCAATGCCGGCGCCTGCAGGCGCACGGCGTCGACGATTTCCACTTCTATACGCTCAACCGCGCCGATCTCATCGTCGCGATCTGCCACATGATCGGCGTACGCGGACCGACGCCGGCCGACACAGTCAGGGCTCCGGCGGGCTGAAATTATGGCGCATATTCTTGATGTGATGCGGGATCGCGTGCTGTTGTGCGACGGCGCCATGGGCACGGCCGTGCACGGATGCAATCTCGACCTCGATCGCGATTTCCTCGGTAAGGAAAATTGCATCGAGGTGCTTAACCAGAGCCGCGCCGACGTCATTCGCGCAATCCATCTCGGCCATTTCCGCGCCGGCGCCGATGTAGTGCAAACCAATTCCTTCGGCGGCTCGCCGATCACGCTCGGCGAATTCGGTCTCGCCGACCAGGCTTTCACGATTAATCGCCGCGCCGCTGAGATCGCACGCGAGGCGATCGAGGAATGCGCCAAGGACGGCCGCGACCGCTTCGTCATCGGCTCGATCGGTCCCGGCACGCGCCTACCGTCGCTCGGTCACGTCGATTACCAGACGCTCGAGGATGCGCTCGCCGTTCAGGCGGAGGGCTTGGTCGCTGGCGGCGTCGACGTCATCCTTGCCGAGACCTGCCAAGATCCGCTGCAGATCAAGGCCGCGGTGAACGGTGCCAAGCGCGCCGTTGCCAAGTCCGGGCGTGACATTCCCATCTTCGTCCAGGTCACGGTCGAGACCACCGGCACGCTGCTGGTCGGCCCCGATATCGCCGCTGCCGCCACCATCGTCCGTGCGCTCGACGTGCCGCTGATCGGCCTGAATTGCGGCACCGGTCCGCGCGAGATGGCCGAGCATCTCAAATGGCTGTCGGAGAACTGGCCCGGCATGTTGTCGGTTCAGCCCAACGCCGGCCTGCCTGAGCTGCTCGACGGCAAGACGCACTATCCGCTGACGGCGACCGAGTTCGCGCCCTGGATATCGCGTTTCGTGCGCGAGGACGGCGCCAATCTGGTCGGCGGCTGCTGCGGCACCGAGACCGATCACATCGCGGCGCTCGACGCTGCCCTGCGGCAGCTGGCCGACGGCGGCCTGCGGCCGCGGCCCAAGGCGCGGCAGACCGAGTGGACGCCGTCGGTCGCCTCGCTCTATGGCCAGGTGCCGCTGCGTCAGGAGAATGCTTATCTGTCGATCGGCGAGCGTTGCAACGCGAACGGCTCGAAGCGCTTCCGCGAGATGCAGGAACGCGGCGACTGGGACGGCGCCGTCGAAATGGCTCGCGCCCAGATGAAGGACGGCTCGCACGCGCTCGACTTGTGCACCGCCTTCGTCGGCCGCGACGAGGTCGCAGATATGAGCGCGGCGATGACCAAGCTCACCAATGGCGTCAATGCGCCGCTGGCGATCGACACCACCGAGATGCCGGTGCTCGAAGCGTCGCTCAAGCTCTACGGCGGCAAGGCGATCATCAACTCGATCAATCTCGAGGACGGCGAGGAAACGCTCGAAAAGAAGGTGCGGCTGGCCAAACGCTTCGGCGCAGCCTGCATCGCCTTGACCATCGACGAAGAAGGCATGGCCAAGGATGCGGCGCGCAAGATCGCCCTCGCCCAGCGCATCCACGACCTTGCCAGCGGCAAGCTCGGCCTGCCGCCGTCGGACCTGCTGTTCGATCCGCTGACCTTCACCATCTGTACCGGCAACGAGGAGGATCGCCGCCTCGGCCTCGAGACGCTCGATGCGATCGAGGGCATCGCCAAGGCGTTGCCCGAGTGTCAGATCATCCTCGGGCTGTCGAACATCTCGTTCGGCCTCGCGCCTGCCGCGCGCAGTGTGCTCAATTCGGTGTTCCTGGAAGAGGCGCTGAAGCGCGGCATGACTGGCGCCATCCTGCACGTCTCCAAGATTGTGCCGTTCCATCGTATTCCCGAGAACGAGGCCAAGACCGCGCTCGATCTGATCTACGACCGGCGCAGGCCGGACTACGATCCGTTGCACGCCTTCATCGCGCTTTATGAGAACCGCACCGAGACCAAGGCGGCGAAGAAGGCGCGGCCGGTTTCGCTCGAAGAGCGGCTCAAGGCGCGCATCGTCGACGGCGACCGCTCCGGCCTCGAAGCCGATCTCAAGGCGGCGCTCACGCGGATGGGGCCGCTCGACATCATCAACAACATCCTGCTCGACGGCATGAAGACCGTCGGCGACCTGTTCGGCGCCGGCAAAATGCAGCTGCCCTTCGTCCTGCAATCGGCGGAGACGATGAAGACCGCAGTCGCC
>JBAVMB010000346.1:0-5801 GCA_049689615.1 Allostellaceae bacterium | reverse complement strand
GCACTTTGCTGCGCGTGGTCAACGAGCGCGCCCAGGCCGGCCGCCTGTCGCTGTCGAGCGCGTTGCCGCAGGAGCCGGTGACGCTCAGCGCCGACCAGCGGGCACTGCGCCACATCCTGCTCAATCTGTTGTCGAATGCGATCAAGTTCACGCCGGCGGGCGGCGACATCCAGGTGCGGCTGACGCTGCTGCGCGATGGCGGGGTCGAACTCGCGGTCGCCGACACCGGCATCGGCATGACGGAGGAACATATCACGGTGGCGCTCACGCCCTTTGCCCAGGTGGAGAACGCCTATACCCGCAAATACGATGGTACCGGCCTCGGCTTGCCGTTGGTCAAGTCCCTGGTCGAGTTGCACGGCGCCGAACTGGCGATCGACAGCCAGCTCGGCGTCGGCACGGTGGTCCGCATCGGCTTTGGCGCCGCCCGCGTGCTCGAGCCGGTGGTACGGCTGGCGCCTGCCAGCCTCCTCGCCCGCGCGTCGTAACGTCACGCCGAGTCGCTGCCTGCCGGCCTTGAACCGCCGCGCGGCGCGGGCTATCTCAAGGGCGTAGTCCGCGTCCGAGGCCGCCCGTCCATGCAAGCCGCGATCATTCTCTTCCCCGGCTCCAATCGCGAGCAGGACGTCCACGACGCGCTCGAACGCGCCACGGGCAAAGCACCGCTGCGCGTCTGGCACCGCGACACCAACTTGCCGAAGGCCGACCTGATCGTCATTCCCGGCGGCTTTTCCTATGGCGACTATCTGCGCTGCGGCGCGATGGCGGCGCATTCGCCGATCATGCGCGAGGTCAAGGCGCGCGCCGATGCCGGCACGCCGGTGCTCGGCATCTGCAACGGCTTCCAGATCATCACTGAGGCGGGTTTGCTGCCTGGCGTGTTGCTGACCAACCGGACGCTGCGTTTCCACTGCAAGGACGTGCATCTGCGCGTCGAGACCAGCCAGAGCGTCTACACGCGGCGCTACAACGCCGGCCAGGTGATCCGCGTGCCGGTGGCGCATCACGACGGCAATTATTTCGCCGACCAGGACACGCTCGACCGGCTCGAAGGCGAAGGCCGCGTCGCCTTCCGCTATTGCAGCGAGGGTGGCGAGATCGTCGACGAGGCCAACGACAACGGCTCGGTTCGGAACATCGCCGGCATCCTCAACGAGAAGCGCAACGTCCTCGGATTGATGCCGCATCCCGAAGACGCGACCGATCCGCTGCTCGGCTCGACCGGCGGCCAGGGTTTTTTCGCCTCCCTCGCCGAGGCGCTGGCGTGAGTCCGGACACCGGCGCGGAATCCGCGGCGACCCTCGACCAGGCGCGGCAGTTCGGCCTTTCCGAGGACGAATTCAAGCGCGCCTGCCGCATCATGGGCCGCACGCCGAATTTCACCGAGCTCGGCATCTTCTCGGTGATGTGGTCGGAGCATTGCTCCTACAAATCGTCGAAGGTGTGGCTGAAGAAACTGCCGACCACCGGCAAGCGCGTCATCTGCGGACCGGGCGAGAATGCCGGCGTCATCGACATCGGCGACGGCGATGCCGCGATCTTCAAGATGGAGAGCCACAACCATCCGTCGTTCATCGAGCCGTACCAAGGCGCGGCGACCGGCGTCGGCGGCATCCTGCGCGACGTCTTCACCATGGGCGCGCGGCCGATTGCCAATCTGAACGCCTTGCGCTTCGGCAGTCCCGATCATCCCAAGACCAAGCACCTGATCGACGGCGTGGTGCGCGGCATCGGTGGCTACGGCAATTGCGTCGGCGTGCCGACGGTCGGCGGCGAGTGCAATTTCCATGCGAGCTACAACGGCAACATCCTGGTCAACGCCATGACCGTGGGCCTGGCGCGCGCCGACCGGATCTTCTATTCGGCCGCGGCCGGACCTGGAAATCCGGTGATCTATGTCGGCGCCAAGACCGGCCGCGACGGCATCCACGGCGCCACCATGGCCTCGGCCGAATTCAGCGAGGACAACGAAAGCAAGCGGCCAACGGTGCAAGTGGGTGACCCCTTCACCGAGAAATTGTTGATCGAAGCCTGCCTCGAATTGATGGAATCCGACGCCATCGTCGCCATTCAGGACATGGGCGCAGCCGGCCTCACCTCGTCGTCGGTCGAGATGGCGGGCAAAGGCGGGCTCGGCATCGAGTTGGCACTCGACCAAGTGCCGACGCGAGAAACCGCGATGAGCCCCTACGAAATGATGCTCTCCGAAAGCCAGGAGCGCATGCTGATCATCCTGAAGCCCGAGCGGCAAGAGCTCGCGCGCCAGATCTTCGACAAATGGGAACTCGACTTCGCCGTGATCGGCCGCGTCACCGACAGCGGCCGTCTGGTGCTGACCATGCACGGCCGCACGGTGGCCGACATGCCGGTCGGGCCCCTGGTCACCGAGGCGCCTTTGTACGAGCGGCCGTGGACGCCAGCGCCAGCGCGGCCCGAAATCGCGGCCAAGACCATCGACGAACGCGAACCGGTCGCGGCGCTCAAGCAGCTCATCGCCTGTCCCGATCTCGCCTCGAAGCGCTGGATCTGGGAGCAGTACGACCATCTGGTGATGGGCCACACCGTGCAGCGACCGGGCGGCGACGCGGCGGTGGTACGCATTCCCGGCCGCAAGAAAGCGCTGGCGCTCGCGACCGACTGCACGCCGCGCTATTGCGCCGCCGATCCGAAGCGCGGCGGCGCGCAGGCGGTGGCCGAAAATTGGCGCAACCTCACCGCGGTCGGCGCCCTGCCCCTCGCCATCACCGACAACATGAACTTCGGCAATCCCGAGCGGCCCGAGATCATGGGACAGTTTGCTCTCTGTATCGAGGGAATGCGGGAAGCCTGCCTGACGCTCGACTACCCGGTCGTGTCGGGCAACGTGTCGCTCTACAACGAAACGAACGGCAGCGGAATTTTACCCACGCCTGCAATAGGTGGCGTCGGCTTGATCGAGGACGCCGCAAAATCCGTGTCGCTCGCCTTAAAGCGCGAAGGCGAGGCCGTCGTCATTATCGGCGAGACCAAAGGCTGGCTCGGCCAATCGCTTTATCTTCGCGAACTTCTAGGCCGCGAGGACGGCGCACCGCCGCCGGTCGACCTCAAGGCCGAACGGCGCAATGGCGATTTCGTGCGCGCGCAGATTCTGGCGGGCGCCGTCACCGCCTGCCACGATGTCTCCGACGGCGGGCTGCTGGTCACGCTGGCGGAGATGGCGATGGCCGGCGGCATCGGCGCGACGGTGTCGGCGCCGCAGGACCAACCGGCGCACGCCTTCTGGTTCGGCGAGGACCAGGCGCGCTATGTGCTGACATGCCGCAACGCCGACGCACTGCTCCAGGCCGCGCAGAAGGCCAATGTCCCCGCGCGCGTTGTGGGAAAGACCGGCGGCGCCGCGTTGACACTGGCGGGGGGCAATGCCATATCCGTGGCGGAATTGAAGCGCCTCAACGAGGCGTGGCTACCTGCCTACATGGCGCAATAGGGACCGAATGGCGCTCGACGCGGCGACGATTGAAAAGCTGATCAAGGACGGTCTGCCCGGCGCGCGCGTCACCATCGAGGATTTGCGCGGCGACGGCGACCACTATGCCGCGCTCGTCGTCTCGCCGGCGTTCAAGGGCAAGACGCGGGTGCAGCAGCACCAGATGGTCTATGCCGCGTTGCAGGGCCGCATGGGCAACGAGTTGCACGCGCTGGCTTTGCAGACCAGCGTGCCCGAGGAATAACCGAGTTCACCAAGAGGATACGATGACCACCGACGCAACCGTCACCGATCGCATCAAGCAGGATATCGCCGACAATTCCGTCGTGCTCTTCATGAAGGGCACGCCGGTATTTCCGCAATGCGGCTTCTCCGCCCGCGTCGTGCAGATCCTCACGCAGCTCGGCATCAAGTTCAAAGGCGTTGATGTGCTCGCCGATCCGGCGATCCGGCAGGGCATCAAGGAATTCTCCAGCTGGCCGACCATTCCACAGCTCTACGTCAAGGGCGAGTTCGTCGGCGGCTGCGACATCGTCAGCGAGATGTATGAGAACGGCGAACTCAAACAGGTGTTCGCCGACAAAGGCGTTGCGACGCGGGCCTAACCCGCCGCGCGAGGATGGCATGATGCGCGGATTCGTGATCGCGGCGGCTTTGTTGCTGGCGGCGCCGCCGGCCTGGGCGCAGGCGGCGGGCGAGCAGGCCGCCGCCGCGCAATGCGGTGGCGCCGATCCCGACCAAGCGATTGCCGGCTGCACGCAGATTATTCAAACACAGAACCAGACCAAGGAGATGCTGACCTTCGCCTACAACGATCGCGCTTGGGCCTATCATCGCAAGGGCGATGACCAATCCGGTCTGCGCGATGTCAACATGGCGTTGGTTTTGGCACCGAACAACGCCGCCATCATCGAGACGCGCGCGGAGATCAACGAGAAGCTTGGGAAGCGCGACGCGGCCATCGCGGACTATCGCGCGGCGCTGAAGCTCGATCCCAAGATGACGCAGGCCAACGACGGCCTGAAGCGGCTCAACGCGACGCCGTAGACGGTACACGGTCGCGCAGTTCATAGTTCGCGGCGCGCTCGCGCGAACCGGCCCCTGTCACGAGGATGCCATCGATGGCCGACAACGGACTGGTATCGGTGCAAAGCCGCGTGTCGGCGCGCGAGACTCTCGACCGCCTGGTCGCGGCACTCACCGCACGCAAGCTGACAATATTCGGCCGCGTCGATCATGCTGCCGGTGCAGCTTCCGTCGGCCTGCCGCTGCGCCCGACCGAGGTCGTGATTTTCGGCAATCCGCAAGGCGGCACCGCCTTGATGCAAGACCAGCAGACGGCGGGCATCGACTTGCCGCTCAAGGCGCTGGTCTGGCAAGACGCCGATGGCAAGGTTTGGCTCGGCTATAACGATCCGGCGTGGATCGCCCAGCGTCACGGGCTTGGTGCGTCCAGCGCGCCGGCGCTCAAGGCAATGACCGCGGCGTTGCACGCCATCGCGCAGGAGGCAACGAAATAGCGCGCCAACTCCGAGCCGCGCGGGCAACAACGCCATGATCGAGAATTTCCGCGATCACGCCGCGAACGAGCGCACCTTTCTCGCGTGGGTGCGAACCGCCATCGCGGTCATGGCCTTCGGCTTCCTGGTCGAACGATTCGATATTTTTCTGGCCTATATCGCGCCGCAATCGTCGTCGCGCGCGGTGCCGCTTCACAGCCAAAAGTTCGCGAACGAAGCCGGCCTCGCTTTTATCCTTCTCGGCGTCGCCATGATCGCGATCGCCGCGATCCGGTTCTTCCGGATTGCCAAGGACATCGAGCGGAGCAAAACCGTCCCGAGTTCCGGTTCGCCGTTCGACCTGGCGCTCGCGGCGCTTCTTCTGCTGATGGGCTTTTCGCTGTTTCTCTATCTGTCGCGGGCCGTATTGCCGTCGCTGTGATTCGGCAGCCACTAGATGAAAATTCCGCGTCGAGCGCGCTGCCAGACCCAGGTTCTCTTTGGCACGGGAATGACGGGCAACAATTCTTTGCTAGCGGGGCGCGCTCACGCGGCGAATTGATAGGCCGCCATGCTCATGCTGCCGAGCGTGAAGCCCTGATTGATGCGCATCGCCTTGGCGTTTTCGCCGGCGGCGCCATAGGCGACGAAGATCGGCAGGAAATGCTCGGGTGTCGGCTGCGCGCGCTTGGCTTCCGGCGCAACCGTTTCCCAATCGAGAAAGTCCTTTTCCTTGCCCGCAGCGAGTGTCGCCGCGAGCCAATCGTCGAATTCCTTCGCCCACGCCGGCGTCGGTCCGCCGTCGCGCGCCATCTCGCGCAAATTGTGCACGGCAC
>JBAVMB010000345.1:0-2539 GCA_049689615.1 Allostellaceae bacterium | reverse complement strand
GGCCGAGGCGACGATCAGCGCGCGCAGGATGTCGATGTCGTAATTATCGTGCTTGCCCTGGAGCACGGCGGCAATGCGCTCGAGCCCCATGCCGGTGTCGATCGACGGATGCGGCAGGTCGACGCGTTGCTCGCGCGTCACCTGCTCGTACTGCATGAAGACCAGGTTCCAGATCTCGACGAACCGATCGCCTTCGGCGTCGGGCGAGCCCGGCGGACCGCCCGGAATCTTGTCGCCGTGGTCGTAGAAAACCTCGGAGCATGGACCGCACGGACCGGTTTCGCCCATCGCCCAGAAATTGTCGGCCGTGTCGATACGTACGATGCGCTGATCCGGCAGGCCGGCGATCTTCTTCCACAGGTTCCAGGCATCGTCGTCAGTGGCGAAGACGGTGGCAACCAGCCGGTCGGGCGGCAGCTTGAATTCCTTGGTGATCAGGTTCCAGGCCAGCTCGATCGCGCGTTCCTTGAAGTAGTCGCCGAACGAGAAATTGCCGAGCATCTCGAAGAACGTGTGATGGCGCGAGGTATAGCCGACATTCTCGAGGTCGTTGTGCTTGCCGCCGGCGCGCACGCATTTCTGCGACGACGCCGCGGTCTTGTACGGCCGTTTCTCGAGACCGGGGAAGACATTCTTGAACTGCACCATGCCGGCGTTGGTGAAGAGCAACGTCGGATCGTTTCTCGGCACCAGCGGCGACGATGGCACGACCTCGTGGCCGGCACGCCGGAAATAGTCGAGAAAGTGGGCGCGAACGTCGTTGGTCAGCATGCCGCTAATCTGGTCCTTCCCCCGACCGGAACCAAGTGTGCCGCGCGTTCCCCGACGCCGCGACTGGGCGGCATTAAGCCCAAGGCGCGCCGCGCTGTCCAGTTGGCGGCACGCCGCAGCCGGCCTAGCATCGTCAAACTCATCCAGGCACGCGGGAGGTAATCATGCGGATCGCGGTCATCGGCGCCGGTGCGGTGGGCCAGGCGCTCGGTCAAGGCTGGAGCAAGGCGGGACACGCCGTGAAATTCGGCGTGCCCGATCCCAAAGCAGCGAAGTACCAGAGCCTGCCGCCGCAGCAGGTCACCAGGCCCGCGGCAGCGGCGGCCGACGCGGAAGTTGTCACATTGGCGACACCGTGGCCCAACACCGAAGCGGCCATCCGCGGGCTCGGCAACCTTGCCGGCAAGATCGTCATCGATTGCACCAATCCGCTGCGGCGCGATGCGCAGGGCATGAGCCTCGAAATCGGCCACAGCGTTTCGGCCGGCGAGCGGGTCGCGCAATGGGCCAAGGGCGCGTCAGTGTTCAAGACGCTCAACCACACCGGCGCCGACAACATGGCCAACGCCGCGCATTTCAAGGTGAAGCCGGTGATGTTCGTCGCCGGCGACGACGCCGCCAGGAAGCCGGCGGTGCTGCAGTTGGTCGGCGATCTCGGCTTCGAGGCGATCGACGCCGGGCCGCTGTCGAACGCGCGGTTGTTGGAGCCGCTCGCCATGTTGTGGATCGATCAGGCGTTCGCGCATGGCCGCGGCCGCGACTTCGCTTTCGCCGTAATCAAGCGCGGATAACGCGACACGCAAGCCGCGCGATACTTGACTCCGTCAATTATCTTGACGGAGCATGGCGTTATGGCCGGTTCGACGCTCGATCGTCGTGTCGCCGCGGTGCGGCATTTCAACCGCTTCTACACGCGCCGCATCGGCGCGCTGAACGAGCGCTTGCTCGACGGGCCGTTCTCGCTGGCCGAAGCGCGTGTGCTTTACGAACTGGCGAACCGCAAGCAGCTCACGGCCTCGGCTTTAGGCGCGACGCTCGGCCTCGATGCCGGTTACCTGAGCCGCATCCTCAAGGCGTTCGAACGACGCGGCTACGTGGCGCGCACGCGATCGCGGCACGACGGCCGCCAGCATCACCTGGCGTTGACGGCCACCGGCCGGCGCGTCTTCAGGCCGGTCGACGCACGTTCGCAACGCGACGTGAGCACCATGCTGGGGCTGCTAGACGAGCCGCAGCGCCAAAAATTGACCGCGGCGATGACGACAATCGAACAATTGCTGGGTGGCGCCGCCCTCGACCTGCCGGTGACCGTCCGCCGCCACCGGCCGGGCGACATCGGCTGGGCTGTCGCCGCCAGCGGCCGCGTTTACACCGAAGAATACGGCTGGGACCCGACCATCGAAGCCTTCGTTGCCGAGTTGATGGCGCGCTTCCTGCACCGTTACGATGCCAAGCGCGAAGGCTGCTGGCTGGCCGAAATCGGCGGTGAGAACGTGGGTTGCATCGCGCTGATGCGGCAGAGCGACCGCGTCGCGCAGTTGCGTACGTTCCTGGTAACCCGCGCGGCGCGCGGCCGCGGCGTCGGCAAGGCGCTGCTCGCGGAATGTTTGCGCTTCGCGCGCGCCGCCGACTATCGCAAGACGGTGCTGTGGACGCAGAAAGGCCTCGACACCGCACGCCATCTTTACGAAGCCGCCGGCTTCAAGCTGGTGCGCGAAGAGCCACACCACAGCTGGGGCCAGGACCATGTCGGCCAATATTGGGAATT
>JBAVMB010000344.1:0-1922 GCA_049689615.1 Allostellaceae bacterium | reverse complement strand
CCCATGGCGCGCAGGATGATGCCGGAATAGAAGTCGACGTTGGGGTAGAGCTTCTTCTCGACGAAATATTCGTCGTGCAGCGCGATGCGCTCGAGCTCCATGGCGAGCGCCAGGATCGGATCATCGTGCACGCCGAGCTCGTCGAGCACTTCCTTGCAGGTGCGCTGCATCACTTTGGCGCGCGGATCGTAGTTCTTGTAGACGCGATGGCCGAATCCCATCAGGCGGAACGGATCGTCCTTGTCCTTGGCGCGTTTGATGAACTCGGGAATGCGCTTCTTGTCGCCGATCTCATAGAGCATCTTGAGCACGGCTTCGTTGGCGCCGCCATGCGCCGGTCCCCACAGCGAGGCGATGCCGGCGGCGATGCAGGCGAAGGGATTGGCGCCCGACGAGCCGGCGAGCCGCACGGTCGAGGTCGAAGCGTTCTGCTCGTGATCGGCGTGCAGGATGAAGATTCGGTCCATCGCCTTCGCTAGCACCGGGCTGATCTTGTATTCCTCGGCCGGAACGGCGAACGCCATGCGCAGGAAATTCTCGGCGTAGGACAGCTGGTTCTGCGGATAGACGAAGGGCTGGCCCAGCGAATATTTGAACGCCATCGCCGCCATGGTCGGCATCTTGGCGATCAGCCGATAGGAGGCGATCAGCCGCTGCCGCGGATCGGAGATGTCGGTTGAATCGTGATAGAAGGCCGACAGCGCGCCAACCACGCCGCACATCACCGCCATCGGATGCGCGTCGCGGCGGAAGCCGCGATAGAAGGTGGTGAGCTGCTCGTGCACCATGGTGTGGCGCGTTATGGCGGCCTTGAAGTCCTTCATCTGCGCGGTCGTTGGCAGGTCGCCATAGAGCAGCAGGTAGGCGGTCTCCATGAAGTTGCTGTGCTCGGCGAGCTCTTCGATCGGATAGCCGCGATAGAGCAGCACGCCCTTGTCGCCGTCGATGAAGGTGATTTTGCTTTCGCAACTGCCGGTCGCGGTGTAGCCCGGGTCGAAGGTGAAATAATCGAGGCCGGAATGGAGCTTCCGGACGTCGATGACCTTATTGCCCAAAGTCGGCGTCAGCAGCGGCAGGTCGAGCTGCTTGCCGGTGGAATTGTCGTGCAGCGTCACGGTTTCGTGGCCGGCGGCGGCGGGCTTGGATTTCGGTTCGGCAGTAGCGTCCATCGCGCTTCCCTCAGATTTAGGTTTATGTTGCGCCGCAACAAAAACGACTCGGGCCAGCATAAGGCGGCCCGTCATTTTTAGCAATTCGCTTGGGTTTCACCCCGCCGCGGGAGTGACCGCATCTGCGAGACGGCCGAGCGATTCTGCCCGTCCCAGGACCGCCATGACCTCGAAAATTCCGGGTGAGGCCTTGCTGCCGGTGAGCGCGGCGCGCAGCGGCTGGGCCAGCTCGCCGAGCTTGAGGTTGGCGGTGCCGCAATATTCTTTCACGAAGCGCTCGAGATGCGGCGCGTTCCATTGCGGTCCGACCACCATCTGGTCGAGTGCGCCGTGCAGGTCCTTGAGCCGCGCTCGCGCCGTGCCGTCGAGCAGTTTCTTGGCCTCGGGCTCGAGCGTGATCGGCCGCTGCGCCACATAGAACCGCGCCCGTTCGGCGAGCTCGACTAGGGTCTTGGCGCGCGGCTTGAGCTCGGGCATCGCCAGGCGCAGCCGTTCGCGCGCGGCGGCGTCGAGGCTGCGGCCGGCCTTCTCCTCGACGAAGGGCAGGGCAAGCGCCGTCAGTTCGTCGTCCGGCGTGGCGCGGATGTAGTGGCCGTTGAGATTGTCGAGCTTGGCAAAATCGAACCGTGCGGCGGCGCGGCCGACGGCGTCGAGATCGAACCATTCGATCGCCTGCGCGGTCGAGATGATCTCGTCGTCGCCGTGGCTCCAGCCGAGGCGCAGCAGATAATTGCGCAGCGCCGCCGGCAGATA
>JBAVMB010000343.1:0-4984 GCA_049689615.1 Allostellaceae bacterium | reverse complement strand
GTTCCGGGTCGGCGGCGCCGCCGAGGCGATGTTTCGGCCGGCCGATCTCGACGATCTCGCTGAGTTTCTCGCCGGCAAGCCGAAAGACGTGCCGGTCACGATCGTGGGCGTTGCTTCGAACTTGCTGATCCGCGACGGCGGCATTTCCGGCGTGGTGGTGCGTCTTGGCCGCGGCTTTGTCGACATTGCGGCAAAGGACGACGAGATCACAGTTGGCGCCGGCGCCCTCGATCTCAATGTCGCGCTCGCCGCCTGCACCGCCGGCATCGCCGATCTCGAATTCCTGTCCGGCATTCCCGGCACTATCGGCGGCGGCCTGCGGATGAATGCCGGCGCCTATGGCCGCGAATTCAAGGACGTGCTGCGCGAGGCCACCGCGCTCGACGGCGACGGTCACCGCCACGATCTCGAACCCGGCGAAATGGATCTGTCGTATCGCCATTGCGGCGTGCCGGCCGACTGGATCTTCGTCGCTGCGCGGCTTAAAGGCCGCCGCGATGATCCCGCTGCGATCAGCGCGCGCATGGCCGCGATCCAGGCGCAGCGCGAAGCCACGCAGCCGATCCGCGCTCGCACCGGCGGCTCGACCTTCGCCAACCCGTCCGGCCACAAGGCCTGGGAATTGATCGACCGCGCCGGCTGCCGGGGCCTGAGCCGCGGCGGCGCCATGGTGTCGGACAAGCACGCCAATTTCCTGATCAACACCGGCAACGCGAACGCCGCCGATCTCGAAGCGCTGGGCGAAGAGGTCCGCCGCCGCGTGCGCGACAAGACCGGGATCATACTGGAGTGGGAAATCAAGCGCGTCGGCATGCCGGCGTCCGGCGGAGGCGCAGCATGAGCCGCATCATCCGCTCGGTCGCGGTGCTGATGGGCGGCTGGACCGCCGAACGCGAAGTCTCTCTGGTCAGCGGCCGCGAATGCACCAAGGCACTCGCCGCACTCGGTTATGAAGTGCGCAGCATCGACGTGACGCGCGATCTGGCGGCCATGGTGAAGGCGCTGACGCCGGCGCCCGACGCCGTGTTCAACGCGCTGCACGGGCGCGGCGGCGAGGACGGCACGGTGCAGGGCGTACTCGAATTCCTGCGCGTGCCCTACACGCATTCGGGCGTCCTTGCCTCGGCAATCGCCATGGACAAACCGACGGCGCGGAGCGTCTTCGCCGCTGCCGGCTTGCCGCTGGCCGAAGGCCGCATCGTAACGCGCGAGGAAATCGCCGCCGGCGATGTGCTGCCGCGGCCCTATGTGGTCAAGCCGGTCAACGAAGGCTCGAGCGTCGGCGTGCGCATCGTGCAACGCGCTGACAATTCGTGGGCCGCCGAGGCAAAGGCGTGGCGATACGAACGCGCGCTGGTCGAGCGCTACATCCCCGGCCGCGAAATCACCGTTGCGGTCATGGGCGACCGCGCCCTCGGCGCGCTCGAGATCCGGCCGGCCAAAGGCTTCTACGACTACGCCGCCAAATACGCACCGGGCGGCTCCGAGCATGTGATGCCGGCGCCGATTCACTCGCGCGCCTATGGCGAGGCGCTTGCCATCGGCGTCGCAGCGCACAAAGCGCTCGGCTGCCGCGGCGTCGGCCGCGCCGATCTGCGCTACGACGATACGGCCGGCGAGCCCGGCAAGCTCGTGCTGCTGGAGATCAATACCCAGCCAGGCATGACGCCGACCTCGCTGGTGCCCGATATCGCACGCCATGCCGGCATCGAGTTTCCGGCACTGGTGCGGTGGATGGTGGAGAACGCGGCATGCGATTTTTGATGCGCCGCGCCACCGAACCGCAGCCGGCGTCAACGCCACAGCGCCGCCGGCCCTTCCCAACTTTCGTCGTGTCCGCGGGTCTCGGCGCCGCGGCGCTGATTACTGCCGCAGGGGGCACCTTTTGGCTATGGCACGACGGCACCTTGGCGCGCACCGGCCGGACAATTGTCGCGCGCATGTGGACCGTCGGCGGCCGCCAGGGCCTCGCGCTCGAAAATGTCGATGTCTTCGGCCGCCAGCGCCAGAGCGCGGCGTCGATCTTGGCAGCGCTCGACGTCCAGCGGGGCACGCCGATGTTCGAGATCGATCTGACCGCCGCGCAGACGCGATTGGAGGCGCTGCCGTGGGTCCGCAGGGCCGACGTCGAGCGCCAGTTGCCCGACACGCTGTTCATTCGACTGACCGAACGCGAGCCATTCGCCTTTTGGCAGCGCAACGGCACGCTGTCGCTGATCGATCGCGACGGCACCGTCATTCCGACCGACAACCTCGCCCAATACGCCCCGCGCGTCGTGTTGGTCGGCGACCGCGCGCCGGCCCAGGCGTCGACGCTGCTCGACATGCTTGCAACCGAGCCGGCGCTTGCGCCGCGCGTCAATGCCGCGGTGCTTTACGGCTCGGGTCGCTGGACGTTGCGTTTCGACACTGGCGTCGAAGTGGCACTGCCTGAGAACGGTACTCCCGCCGCGTGGCACCGCCTCGCCGGCATCGAGGCCCAGGACCATGTCCTCGAGCGCAATATCGCGGCAATCGATCTGCGTCTGCCGGATCGCATGGTCGTCCGCCTTGCGCCAGCCGAAACCGGCAAGCATTCGACCGCGCGTGCCGGCGCCAAGGATAAGAGCTCATGAGCAACATGAAGCTCAACGGCCGCGCGCGCGGCGAGGCCATCGGCGTGCTCGACATCGGCACGACTAAGATGTGCTGCTTTATCGCGCGGCGCGACGAGCCGCTGCCGCACATCGTCGGCATCGGCCATCAAATTTCGCGCGGCATCAAGAACGGCGTCATCACCGACATCGAGGCCGCAAGCCAGGCGATCCTGACGACGGTGCATGCTGCAGAACAGATGTCTGGCGAGCATCTGGCCGAAGTCGTGGTGAATCTCTCGGGCGGCTTCTCGGCGTCGCGGATGATCAAGGCCGAGATCAACCTCAACGGCCGCGAAGTCTCGGACGCCAACATGTGGCGCGTGCTCGAGCAGGGCTTTCGCATCAAGGAACCCGCCGAGCGCACGGTAATCCATTCGGTGCCAGTGGGCTTCGCCATCGACGGCGGCCGGCCGGTGCGCGATCCGCGCGGCATGTACGGCCACAAGCTCGCCGTCAACATGCACATTGTCACCGCCGAATCCGGCGCCGTGCGCAACGTCGCCAACTGCCTGGGCCGCTGCCGGCTCGACATCGCGGCAATCGTGGCGAGCCCTTATGCCTCCGGCCTCGCAAGCTTGGTCGACGACGAAAGCGACCTTGGCGTGACCGTCATCGATATGGGCGGCGGCACGACCACAATCGGCGTGTTTTTCGACGGCAATCTGGTCTTCGCCGACAGCATTCCGGTCGGCGGCGGCCACGTCACCAACGACATCGCGCGCGGCCTGACCACGCCGACCGCCCACGCCGAGCGGATGAAGGCGCTCTATGGCAGCGCCATTCCATCGGCCGCCGACGAACGCGAAATGATCACCGTGCCGCTGGTCGGCGAAGAGGAAGACCACGCCAACCACGTGCCGAAATCCCTTCTCGTCGGCATCATATCGCCGCGCCTCGAAGAAACCTTCGAACTGGTGCGCGACCGGCTCGAACAGTCCGGCTTCGACAAGATCGCCGGCCGCCGCATCGTGCTCACCGGCGGCGCCAGCCAGCTGCCTGGCCCGCGCGAACTGGCCGGCCTAATCCTCGACAAGCAAATTCGCACAGGCCGCCCTCTGCGCATCGACGGGCTGGCGGAGTCGACCGCCGGCCCCGCCTTCGCGAGTGCGGTCGGACTCATCCATTTCGCTCTCGCCGAGCACGCCGAGCCGCAGCGACGCGGCCGGATGCGCGCGGAAGAGCCAAGCGGCCTGTTCGGCCGAATCGGAGGCTGGCTACGTGAAAACCTTTGAACTGACCACCGGCAACCCGCCCTTCGCCAGGCGGGTAGGCGGGGACCCATTTCTGGCGACGCTTTGGAGGGAAGTATGACGTTGAACCTGAAGGTACCGACTGAAGAACTGGAGCTCAGGCCCCGGCTCACCGTAATTGGCGTCGGCGGCGCCGGCGGCAATGCCGTCAACAACATGATCCGCTCGAACCTTGTCGGTTGCGAGTTCATCGTGTGCAACACCGACGCCCAGTCGATGAAGCAGTCGCTGGCCGAGCGCCGCATCCAGCTCGGCATCACCGTGACCCGCGGCCTCGGTGCCGGATCGCGGCCCGACGTCGGCCAGATCGCAGCCGAGGAAGCGCTCGATGAGATCATGATGGCGCTCGAAGGCTCCAACATGGTCTTCATCACCGCCGGCATGGGCGGCGGCACCGGCACCGGCGCGGGGCCGGTCATTGCCCGCGCCGCGCGCGAAGCCGGCATCCTCACCGTCGGTGTCGTCACCAAGCCTTTCCATTTCGAGGGCACGCACCGGATGAAGACGGCGGAAAAGGGCATCGAGGAGATGACCAAGTACGTCGACACGCTGCTCATCATCCCGAACCAAAACCTGTTCCGGGTCGCCAACGAGCGCACCACATTCGCCGACGCCTTCAAGATGGCAGACGATGTTCTGCACGCCGGCGTGCGCGGGGTGACTGATCTGATGGTGATGCCGGGCCTGATCAACCTCGACTTCGCCGACATCCGGGCGGTGATGAGCGAGATGGGCAAGGCGATGATGGGCACGGGCGAGGCCGAAGGCGACCGCCGCGCGATCGATGCGGCCGAAGCCGCGATCTCCAACCCGCTGCTCGAGGACGTGTCGATGAAGGGAGCGCGCGGCGTTCTTATCAACATCACCGGTGGCCCCGATATGACGCTCTACGAGGTCGACGAGGCCGCCAACCGCATCCGTGAGGAGGTCGATCCCGACGCCAACATCATCTTCGGCTCGACCTTCGACGAGAAGCTCGCGGGCCGGATGCGGATTTCGGTGGTGGCGACCGGCATCGATGCCGACCAGATGGAGCATCCGAAACCACTCGAAGTGGTGCAAAAGGAACGCGCAGCGCGCGACGCCGCGGTCCATGCC
>JBAVMB010000342.1:0-6751 GCA_049689615.1 Allostellaceae bacterium | reverse complement strand
CCTCACTCTCGTCACTTGGAACATCAACTCGGTCCGGCTCAGGCTCAAGAACCTGAAGCGCCTCGCGGCGCAGCTCGCGCCGGATGTCATTTGTTTGCAGGAGACCAAGACACCGGACGAGTTCTTTCCGCGCGAGGAAATTGCCAAGCTTGGCTACAAGCACATGCTGATCCACGGCATGAAGGCCTATAACGGCGTGGCGATTCTCTCGCGCCTGCCGTTCGCAAGTACGCGCACGCAAAGCTGGTGCGAGCGCGAGGATTGCCGCCACGCGCTCGTAACGCTTCCCGGCAATGTCGAGCTGCATAATCTCTACGTTCCGGCCGGCGGCGACATTCCCGATCCCGAGGCCAATCCGAAATTCGCCCACAAGCTGCGTTTCATCGACGAACTTTCGACCTACTTCGCCGGCGAGAAGGCGCGCCGCAAGACCATGATTCTGGTCGGCGACCTCAACGTTGCGCCGCTCGAGAACGACGTCTGGTCGCACAAGCAGCTCTTGAAGGTGGTGAGCCACACGCCCATCGAGGTGGAGAAATTGACCCGGTTGCAGGCGCGCGGCGGCTTCGTCGACGCCGTGCGTCACTTCGTGCCGCCGGAGCGGCATCTCTACACCTGGTGGAGCTATCGCAATCAGGATTGGGCCAAGTCCGACCGCGGCCGCCGGCTCGATCACATCTGGGTCTCGCCGGCGCTCCAGCCGGCACTCAAGGCGACGCGCGTCCACAAGGCGACGCGCGATTGGCAGCTCGCCTCCGACCACGTACCGGTCCTGCTTCAAGTCGGCTGATGGCGCGCAACCTCAAGCCGTTCTTCGCACCGGCCAGCGTCGCCGTCGTCGGCGCGGCCGAGCGGCCGACTTCATCGGGCGGCGCGGTGCTGCAAAATCTGCGTATTTCCGGATTCGCTGGCGAGATCGTGCCGGTCAATCCCAAAGGCGGCACGATTTTCGGGATATCGGCACGCAAGTCGCTTGCCGAACTCAACCGGCCGGCCGAACTCGCCGTCATCGTCATCCGCCCGGATCTGATTCTCGACGCGGTGCGCGAGGCCGCGGCGACGGGCCATCGCAATCTTCTGATCCTACCTGGCGGCTTCGCCGAGGCGGGCGAGGCGGGATCCGCACGCGACAAGGAACTGCGTGCCTTGATCATGCAGGAGAAGCTCACCGTCGTTGGGCCCAACTGCGCCGGCATCATCCATTTGCCGCCGGGCGCGCGTTTTGCCGCCACGTTCCTGCGCGACATGCCGTTGGGGCCGAATCGCCACGGTATGGCCACCTTCATCACCCAATCGGGTGCGCTGGGCGAAGAAGCGATTGCCGCTTCGAAGTCGCTCGCTGTGCCATTGGGCTCGCTGGTCTCGGTCGGCAACGCCGTCCAGCTGGGCGTCACCGATTATCTCGAATACCTCGGCAACCAGGATTCGATTTCGGTGGTGCTGCTTTACATCGAAAGCGTTGAGGACGAGGCCCGCTTCGGCCAGATCGCGCGCCGCATTGTGGCGAAGAAGCCCGTAATCGCGCTGATCGGCGGTCGTACTGACGCGGGCGCGGCGGCGGCGCGGCGCCATACCGGCGCGCCGGCGCAAGGCGAGGCCAGGATCGCAGCCCTGTGCCGCGATGCCTGCCTGTTGCGCGTCACAAGCCTGCGGCAGCTACTGCTTGCCGCCAAAGGCTTCGGCAGCTTTCCGCAGGGCATTGGCAAGCGCGCGCTCATTCTGTCGAACTCGGGCGGGCCCGGTGTGCTGTGCGCCGACGAAGCCGCGGCGCAAGGGCTCGACCTGCCGGATCTGCCCAAGGATATGGCGGCGGCGTTACGCTCTAACCTGCCGGCCGAGGCGGCGGTCGCCAATCCCATCGACCTGCTCGCAGACGCGCGCGAAGACCGGTTCGGCTTCACACTGGAGACTGCGGTGAAAGACGGCGCCGGCGCGTTCGATGCCATTTTGGGCATCCACGTCGTACCCTTCATGGTCGACGCTGCGCCGGTGATCGCGCGTGTGGCCGGGCTGGTGTCGACCGTGCCGGTGCCGCTGCTTTATTCGATGATGGGTACATTGCCCGGCAAGGCGGAATGGTTCACAGCTATGGAGGCTGCCGGCGTTCCGATGTTCAACGATGTCGAGGCGATGGCCGAGTGTGCCGGGTTGCTGGCGCGCTACCCCGCCCTGAAGGCGCGCGCCGCTGCTGACGTTTAGCGCCGCCTTACCCGGCGCGACGCAATGGCGCCCCGGCCGCACCGTCGTTCAGCAATGCCGTAACGGCGGCGCCGAGGGCGCGCACACGCACCGGATTGGCCAGTGCGCAATCGGCGCCGAGGTCCAAGGCCATGCGCAGGTAATCCGGCCGCTGGACGAGCGTTGCCGGCGCAAACGGATGGTCGATCACCAGGATCTTCGGCCGGCGCGGCAGGCCGACGGCGGCGGCGATCATCTCGAAACCGTCGTGCTGCGGCAAGAAGATCTCGGTGACAACAAGGCCGAACGGCGTAAGCCGGGCCGCGGGCGCGCGCAGCGCGGACAACCCTTCTTGCCCGTTAGCGGCAATGACAATCTCGTGGTCGTCCACGCCAAGAATCCGCCTCAACAGCCGCCGGGTCTTGGCGCAGTCCTCGATGATCAGTACGCGCGCCATCAGGTCAACCGCGTCCGGCAGCGAACATGCTGCGGCCGCCGAAATAGGTCCAATAGCCGCTCTGGTTGATCGCGTAATAGGGCCGGTACTGCGTCACCATGGCGGCCGGCAGGATGCGCGGATCGAGATTGTCCAGCAGGTATGACCGCCCGCCGACATCGGCAAGCAGCACCGCGTGATCGACGCCAAGGTCGGTATCACGCACGATCAGCACGTGGAGCGAGTCGTCGCCGACTCCGGCCGCACGCAGCGCCAGGTATTTGGCGATGGCGTAATCCTCGCACTGGCCGCCGTGCGCCAGGAATTCGAACGGCGTTTCCCAATAGGACGGCCGATGCCAATTCTGCGATGCAGTCACATAGGGCTGCGCGTTGAACGTACGGTTCACCGTTTCAAGCTTTGCCATCAACGGCAGGCCGGTGATCGAATCGATGAGCGCGCGCCATTCTGCCGGCACGCAGCCGCTGTCGACCGCAGACGCGCAGACGTGCTTGGCACGCAATTCCTGTGCGGCACGCCGCATCACGTCGGTCCATTGCGGAAAGGCCGCAGTGTTGCGGTGGAAGACAGCATCGCTGCCGTAGACCGCGGCGTCGCGTGTTTCGCCGACGCCGTCCCAGTCGGCACGGGCCACTGGCGCTGTCGAGCAAATGGCGATGGCGATCACGGCGAAAGTCCACAAGCGATTCTTCGGCATGGCGGACCCCATTGTCGCTTCGGTAGCAACGGCGCATCCCACGATGCGTCGGCCTGCCCATCAAAAATCACGCAGTTAAAGCAAATGATAAGAAAGGCCCGTGCATCGCGTGATCAAACGGTGACCGCGTGTTCGGAAGCTGGACACTTTTTTGGCCCTGATCAGGAACGGCGCAGCTGCGCACGAGTCGCCAGTGCACATCGCTCGCGTCGGCGTGTGATCAAACCGTGACCGCCGCCGCTTACCGGTCGCTTTTGTCACAAACCTTACTGTGTATCGCCCATGACGCAGGCTGCTGCCGCGCGGGAGACATCAACTCACATCGATAATTTGACTCGATCTGGCGCCGTATCGCCGGTGCGGCTTCAAGTGGCGCGATACAGGTGATGGCGGCCTTCGCGTACGCCATCGGGCGGCGGCAGCCGCTCCCAGCCTGGCAGTTCGGTGGCGATCTCGCTGACCACCACGGCGCCAGGCCGCAGCATCGGCGCAATCAGCGGCGCGACCTCGGCCGCGAGGCGCGCCTCATCGGTGATCGGGAAGTTGATCAGCGCCAGCGCCGCGCCGCGCTTCAGCCGCTCCCAGCTGCGCGGCAAGGTTTCGCGCGGATCGCCCTCGATGCGCTCGGTTGCGCGCGTTGCCTTGCCCTCGGCGATCGGCCCCTTGTCGAACAGGATCACGCCGCGTTTGCGCGCGACTTCACAGAGATGGTCGAACGCCGCGCCGTCGCCGAGGCCGAGCAGGATCGCCGGCCCTTCGAGCGACGCGACCAAGTCGCTCGCGCGTTCGATCGACGCGCGCTGCGCCATCAGTCGGCGGATAAGCATGTCGAGTTCGCTCAGCGGACTCCCCCCTCTTCGGCCGCGACCGGCGCTATCCTTGCCCAGCCGGGCTCTGCTTGTCGAGGCCGGCCCGCGCGTCGGTCCTTACGGCACCAGACGGTAGCCACCAGCCTCGGTCACCAGGATCTCGGCGTGCGCCGGATCACGCTCGATTTTCTGGCGCAGCCGGTAGACGTGGGTCTCGAGCGTGTGGGTGGTGACGCCCGAGTTGTAGCCCCAGACTTCGTTGAGCAGCACATCGCGGCCGATCGTGCGGGCGCCGGCGCGATAGAGATATTTGAGGATCGCGGTCTCCTTTTCAGTGAGCCGCACCTTCTTGCGCTTGGCTTCGTCGACCAGAAGTTTGGTTCCCGGGCGGAACGTGTACGGGCCGATGGCGAAGACCGCATCGTCGCTCTGCTCGTGTTGACGAAGCTGTGCTCGGAGCCGCGCCAATAGCACGTGCAGCCGGAACGGCTTGGCGATGTAATCGTTGGCGCCGGAATCGAGTCCCAAGACCGTATCGGACTCGCTGTCGGCGGCGGTCAGCATCAAAATCGGTGACCGCACGCCCTCGCGCCGCATCAACCGGCACAGCTCGCGCCCATCCATATCGGGCAGGCCGACGTCGAGAATTACCGCGTCGTGATATTGCCGCTTGGCGAGGTCCAGCGCTTCGGCCGCTGTCGCCGCTTCGACCGCCATGAATTCCTCATGTAGCTGAAGTTGCTCGGCGAGCGAATGGCGCAGCGCCGAATCGTCGTCGACGATCAGAATCCGGCGGTTCGGCGGCATCGCGGGCGCGGTTCAGTGGCAGGCATTCTGGCAGACTATAGGCGGGCCGTCGCCCGCCTGTCCCCTGTCTCGCGGACTGTCCTGCGGCGAAGATGACGCCGCCGGCGCGGCGCGTCGTTTTTCTCGCGCCGGTTCTGGCTTTATGCGCTGGCCAAAATCGCACCGCCGGTGTTGGTCCAGCCGTTGTTGCCCGCGACGCTCGATGCCTTCACCGAACCGCTAGTGTAGCATCCAGAGGCCGAGCGCAATGGTGATCACGGTCACCGGCGCGCCAATCCGGAAATACGGCCAGAAGCCGACCGTGACGCCTGCGGCCCGCGCCCGTTCGACCACGATAAGATTGGCAATCGAGCCGAGGATGGTGAAATTGCCGGCGAAGGTTGACGCCATTGCCAGCACGAGCCAGGCCTTGCGCGGATCGGCGAGGTCGCCGACGAACGGCTTCAGCACCAGGACCGCCGGCACGTTGCTAACCAGATTCGATAACACCGCGGCAACCGCGGCGAGGGTTGCCGGCTGGCCGAGCGCCAAGTTACTAGCGGCGCGGCGGACGTCAGGCGTCAGCACCGCCCTCTCGGCGCCGGCGATGACAATGAACAGGCCAGCGAACAGCAGCAACAGCGGCCAATCGATTTCTCGCATCACGCGTTCTGGCCGGATGCGCCGCGTCACCAGCAGCAGGGCGCCCGCGACGATTGCCGCCTTGGCCGGCGCGACGCCGAGAAAGAACGCCGCGACAGCGCCGCCGATCGCGGCCAGCGATTTCGCCAGCAATGGACCATTCCAATGGACACGTAGCTCAGCGACGACCTCTCTGCGGGCGGCCGCCGACCGGAACTCATCGCGATGGGCCAGCACGATCGCGATGATCACGACGATCACACCAACCGTCGCGATCGGCGCCAACGCCGCGCTGAACGTGGCGTACGGGATCCGCGACACCGTGCCGATGACCATGTTCTGCGGATTACCGGTGATCGTTGCCACCGAGCCGACGTTCGATGCCATTGCCACGGCGAGAAGATACGGCACCGGATTGCGGCGCATGGTGCGCGCGATCTCGATGACGAATGGCGTCAGCATCAGGCACACCGTATCGTTAACCAGGAACGCCGACAGCAGCGCCGATACCACCGTCACGCCGATCAGCAGAACAATGGGCCGATGCGCATGGTGGCCGATCCACGACGCCGCGAGGCCAAAAAAACCGGCGAGACGCAGATTGGCGACGACGATCATCATGCCGAGCAGCAGCGTGATGGTATCAAAGTCGATTGCCCGATAGGCCTCGTCGAGGCTGAGCGTGCCGGTCGCCACCATCAGGCTGGCGCCGAGCAGTGCGGCGCCGGTGCGGTCGAGTCGCGACGCCGGCAGCCGGCCGAGTCCCATCACCAGATAGGTGCCGGCGAGAATCAGGAGGGCGGTGATCATCGGCTCGGTCGTCGGTTTCGGCGGCGGAATCGCGGCGGCAGCGCGGCGGTTTTGCGGCAAATGGCGAATCGCAGCGCGATCATCGCAAATGCCGCACGTGGCCGCCATCGTGCTGTGGTAGAAGCATCGCCGAAACGGCGGATTTTCGATGGCGCGTCCGGACAAAGACGAATCGCGCGGCGACCGGCGCCCGCGCGGATCGCGGAAGCCGTCACGGCAGAGTTTGGGGCGGTGGCTGCTTTTCGCGGCGTTGTGGACGTGCCTTGCGGGCGTCGGCGCGCTCGCCTATTTCGCGCTGACGCTGCCCAGCACCGACCAGCTTACGGCCGCCCAGCGCCAGCCTTCGGTCACCATTCTGGCGGACGACGGTTC
>JBAVMB010000341.1:0-1936 GCA_049689615.1 Allostellaceae bacterium | reverse complement strand
TCCGTATTCATCGACGAGGTAGATATGTGCTCCCCTGTTATCACATCCAGCGATAATGGCATGAGTATCGGTCGTATAGTCTTGAAGCTGCCGGGTCAATTTTGCTAACTGTCCTTCGTCCATTGATCGTTGGACGGCCACGAAGGATTTCAGATCAAGGCCGAGTGGCGAAAGGAAAAGATGTTCGGCGCGCTTGTTTTTTATCGCCCGAATTTGACTCGCGTATAAATCCGCTAGTTCAGAAACATCACTTCGAGTTGTTAGCGCCAGTTGTCTTTGAACTTCGGCTAATGCTTCGGAGTGAACTACAATTTCGCCCGCCACCAAGGCGATAGCGTTTGCAGTTAATTGACCCATTTTCAGTTTTGGTGGCTCGTATTCAATATCACCTGCCGTGAGCATCCGATCAGATGCCAGCAAAACTGCCGGGCCATGCGTGTCGTCGTCATTCACCCATTGGAACCGTGCCGCGATGCATACGGTCATTTCCGCCCCTCTGCGTCTGATGGGTGGTTTTTTACCATGCTTGACCGGATATGCATAGGTTCTCTCAAGAGGCCGCATTTATGGCCTCCTGTACGCTGGAAACGGTGAAACTGAGACACCACCGTCAACCGCGGTAAACCGCCGGCACGCGTGCTAATTTCCTGATGCACAACGATATTCGCGCAAACCGTATTTGCATTCCGTGGCCGGCGCGCCGCCGTTGGCCTTCGTTCGCAGCGTGCATCGCGCGCCGGGATCGATGGTCGGTTTATACGGTATTGTGATACCCATCCTTGCAAAATCCATAGGAATCCGTTAGGGTTAGCCTACCAAATGCCTCGGCGTCCCCCGATCGGAACGTTCGGTCCTGGTCCGCCTTCCGTTCCAAGTCTTCGGCACAAGGCTCCGGCGGTTCACGCCGGCTTCCCGTGTTTTTGGCCGCCAGCGGCCACAGGAGAAAGAATTTGCAGGTTCTCGTCCGCGACAACGACGTCGGCCAAGCGCTGCGCGTCCTCAAGAAAAAGCTCCAGCGCGAAGGCGTCTTTCGCGAGATGAAACGGCGGCGCTCCTACGAGAAGCCGTCCGAGCGCCGCGCGCGCGAGAAGTCCGAGGCGGTGCGCCGCCAGCGCAAGACGCTGCGCAAGCGGCTCGAACGCGAAGGCTATTAAAGCTGCGCCATGCACCTGTCAGCGGTCGAGCACATCAACCGGGCGGAGTTGTCGTCGGCGCATGCGCCGGAGCGCCAGATGTGGTGCGCCGTGCTCAACCGCGCGCTCCAGGACGCGCTCGACGACCCCACGGAATCGTATCAGCACCACGTGCGCGACCAACTGCGCCACGCCGCGCGCGAATGGTTCATTCGTAGCGACGCCGATTTCGAGGCGGCGTGCAACGGCGCCGGCTACGATCCGGCCGTCGTGCGCGAACGCTTCCTGCGCCTCCTGGCCAACCACCCTTGCTACCCCACGCAACAGTAACCATATAGAGAACCATGCAATATCGCCCTCGCACGAGCTTCCGCGCCGCGCCCGAATACGACACCGGCGAGCGCTGGACCATCCGTTGGGAAACCCGCCGGCCTGATGGCGGCCGCTGGAACGAGGCGGTCACGAATTCGCGCGAGGCCGCCGTCGAGCGGGCGAAGCATCTGCTCAAGCTCGGTTTCATCGTTCATGACATCGCCGGCCCGGCCGGCGTCTACCTGAACGAAAAAGAAGCGTTGCAGCAGCTCGGCCCTGCTCCGGCGCCGCCCAAGGCGCGCGCCCCGGCGACCAGCGAAGCCACCTAAAATCCTCCCCATCGGCGTCGGGTGAAACCGCCGCGGCAATTGCCGCGCGTTTGTCTTTGCCCGCCTATGGCAGGATACGTGGGTATATTGTCATTGCTGCCATAGGCAAAACCTGCGAGCGTTTGGCCATGGCCGCTCGCCCTGCCCCAGTCGCGCACGCGC
>JBAVMB010000340.1:0-7017 GCA_049689615.1 Allostellaceae bacterium | reverse complement strand
GCCTCCTCGGCATCGCCATATTCGAAGAGCCCTTCGCCGCTCGGATACAAACGGCTCCAGCCGGTGCGCATGGTGACGACTGGGCGGCCCGAGGCGAGGTAGCAGACGCTGCGGTCGCTGAACCAGCCACTCCGCGGCCGGACATAGATATCCTTGGCGACGGTGAACTCGCCACGCGAGCCGCGGATGAAATCACGATAGCCGTCGATGCTGAGCGACACGTCGCGGGCGTCGCGGATCGTCCAACCATGCGCAGCAATCTGGCGTCGCGCGTCGTCGGGCGCCGAGTTGAGCGCGACGGTGAAGCAGCGATCCGCCTGCCGCGGCAGATCGATGAAGCGCACGAAGTTGACGTGCTTCGACCAGATGTAGCGTTCGCCGTGGAAGACGATGTCCTTGCCCTTGTTCTCCCAGGTGGCGATCGTCGAGAAGCATGGGCCGCCCATGGCGTCAGCCGGCCAGAAATCGAGCACCACCGGCGGCCGCGTCGGCTTCCAGTCGATGCCGCATAACGGCACGATCCAGCCGGGTCCGCCGACATTCTCGCCGTAGGTGAAGAAATGCGTGTGGGCGTCGAGATAGCTGCGCGCCGCCGGATCGGCCTCGGCGTATTTGATCTGCTCGTAGACCGGATCGGTGTCGATCATCAGTCGTCGCTTGCAGGCGAGATGGTGGTCGCGCAGCCGCGTCGCGCCGCACAGGTTGAGCAGCGCGTCGCTGTCGCGGAACAGCGCGTACACCGCCTCGCGCGTCAGGCCATGGTATTCGTCGCGGATCGCGTCCCAATAGGCCCAGCGATCATCGAAGCCGAAGCGCGTCATGAGCGCGGCGAGATAGGCGATGTTCGGCGCGTTGTCGGCGACAACGCTATTGGCGCGGGGATCGTAGGGGTTGGCGCCGTGGTCTTCGACGTACCAGACGTCGTAGCCGAGGCGGCGCAGCCCGGCGAGGTAATGCAACGCCTGCCAGGCGATACCGGCGAGCGGCATCTGCCCCGCGAAATGCATCACTACCACTCGCCCGCGCGCGGTCATCGCCCGACGACTCCGTCTTCCCAAGCGGGCCGGACAATAGCAGAGCGCCGCGCCGACGAAACCGGCTGCGCGCCGCCGAACTGTCCGCCAAAGCCGCCGCAACCGCTGCCCCTTGACCGAAAGCTAAAATATATTGATTATATTGATCAATGTATGTCGATGACGACAGATCGCTTACGGCGGCCGAGGCGGCGCGCATGCTCGGCGTCACGCCGGCGACGCTATACGCCTATGTCAGCCGCGGCCTGATCCGATCCGAACGGGGTGCCGGTCGCGCTTGCCGTTATGCGGTCGCCGACGTCGCTGCGCTGAAGCGCGGCGGGCTACCCAGCGGCCCGGTAATTTCGACGGCGATCACCCTGGTGCGTGGCGGCCGGGTCTATTTCCGTGGCCGCGATGCGGTCGAACTGGCGCAGACACTGTCGGTGCGCGAGGCGGCAGCGCTGATCTGGGATTGCGACCCTGTGGCCAGCTTTGCCAGCGATAATGTGCCCGATCCACCGCCTGACAGTGACGCCCTGCACGGCGCGTTGGCTGGCGCACCGCCCGTGGCGCGTATGTTGGCGCTGTTACAGGTCATGACGGCAGCGGAGCCACGTTGGCCGCAAGCAACGGCAGAATCCTTCGGTTACGCGGGCGCGCGCCTGGTGCGATTCCTGGTCGCCGCCGCCGCCGGCAGCACACCGTCGGCGCGGCCAATCGAGGCCGTGTTGGCCGAAGCCTGGGGTCTCGGCCGCGAAACGCGGCCGCTGCTGCGCGCCGGTTTCATTCTTTCGGCCGACAATGGCATTGACGCGGCGGCGCTGGCGACACGGGCCGCGTCTGCTGCGGGCCTGCCACCGTGGCGTTCGGTCGCAGTCGGCTTGGCAGTTCTCGATTTTGACAGCGACCATGCCGCTGACACGCGCGCCGGCGCGCTCATGGCGCTGTTGCCACAACGCTCGCTAGCGCCGCGCACGTTGCCGCAGGCGGTGGCCAAACTGGGCGCGGCACTGGAATTTCCGGCCGGCGGCGCGGCGGCGCTCTATGTCATCGGCCGTGCCATCGGCTTGATGGCGCATGTCGCGGAGGAGCGCGTCGCGAAGCGGGCCTGCCGCGGCCGTGGCGCCTATGTCGGCCTACCGCCCGCCATTGGCACAAGTCCCCAATCCAGCAGGGGTTGAATCCGGCTTCGCCAGCGTGGTACGAGCGGCGAATCCCAGCCAGCGATTGAGTTCTGCCGATGACCTATGTCGTGACCGAAGCCTGCATCAAGTGCAAATACATGGACTGCGTCGAGGTTTGCCCTGTGGATTGTTTCTACGAGGGCGACAATATGCTGGTCATCCATCCCGACGAATGCATCGATTGCGGCGTCTGCGAGCCCGAATGTCCGGCCGAGGCGATCGTTCCGGACAGCGATCCACAGGCCGAGAAGTGGGTTGAAACCAATCGCCAATATTCGACTTCATGGCCGAACATAACCCGCAAAGGCGAAGCGCCGGCGGACGCCGACGCGTTCAAGGGTGTTCCTGATAAGTTCACCAAGTTCTTCAGCGCGAATCCCGGCAAGCGCTAGCAAAAAACCCAGCGAAATCCGCGCGTTGCGGTCCGGCCTGCACGCGATGCATGGCTCCGGCGCTGGCTTTATCCAACCATTTGTGGTATTTACAACTCTAGATGCACGATGGGTGCGTCTCTCCCGGGGATTGGAATCCATTGCCGCAGCCTTTTGAGCGGTCGGGGGTTACTCGCGTTTTCGGCTGAGGGCTATCCGGACAATGGCTGTCGCGCGCAAGAAGGAAGAGAAAACCCTGGCGGAAACGCTCGGCTTTTCCACCGGTGACTTCGTCGTCTACCCGACCCATGGCGTCGGCAAGATTCTCGGCATCGAGAATCAGGAAATCGCCGGTTATCAGCTCAAGGTCTTCGTCGTTCATTTCGACAAGGACCGCATGACGCTGCGCGTGCCGGTAGCGAAGGCGAAGAACTCCGGCCTGCGCCGGCTGTCGACCCGCAAGGAGATGGACGCCGCGCTGTCCAAGCTCAAGGGCCGTTCGCGCGCCAAGCGCACGATGTGGAGCCGCCGCGCCCAGGAATACGAGGCCAAGATCAATTCCGGCGATCCGGCTTCGATCGCCGAGGTCGTGCGCGACCTCTATCGCAACGTCGGCCAGCCCGAGCAGTCCTACAGCGAACGCCAGATCTACCAGGCGGCCCTCGACCGGCTGGTGCGCGAATTCGCGGCCGTCGAGAATATCGACGAGGCGTCGGCGGCGAAGCGCGTGGAACAGATGCTGAGCGCGGCGTGAGCCGCGTCATCCCCGGCATCTAACGCCGGTGGCGTTCTCCAGCGACAATGAGATCTACGCCCGCTTCAATCGCGCGCGCCGTGTCTGGGCGGTGGCGCCGATCAACGGCGAAGCCAAGCGCTTGATCGTCTTGCATCGCCAGCTCATCGAGCGTCTCGAACCCGGCGACCGAATCGTTTACCTCGGCAACTATCTCGCGCCCGGCGCCGACGCCGTTGCCACGATCGACGCGCTGCTGCATTTCCGCGCCCTGGCGCTGGCGCGCCGCCGTGCCTTCGCCTGCGAACTGGCCTACCTGCGCGGCGCGCAGGAAGCGATGTGGCAAAAACTACAAGAGCTCCAGTTCGCGCCCAATCCGCGCGAGGTTTTGCCCTGGATACTGGCGCGCGGCCTTGAATCGACGCTGCGCGCCTACGGTCTCGATCCGCGTCAGGGCGAAGCCGCGTGCCGCGAAGGCGCGATGGCGATCACACGCTGGACCGGTACGCTGCGCAACGCCATCGACAGTCGGCCCGGTCATCGCCAATTGCTCAGCGCCTTACGGCGCGCCGCCTTCACCGAGGACGGTGCCTTGCTGTTCGCCCATGCCGGCGTCGATCCCGAGAAGCCGCTCGAGATGCAGCGCGACGCGTTTTGGTGGGGCGCCGCTGGCGCCGATATGCTGGCGCTGGCGCAGCCCTATGCCGGATTCAAGCGCGTCGTCTGCGGTGTGGACAATGCTCGCCGCGGCGTCAGCGAAAGCGAACACGCCGCACTGGTCGATGGCGGTGCCGGACCGGACGGCAAACTCGTTGCTGCCTGCTTCAGTGTCAACAGCACCGTGGTGGACCGGCTCGCCGCCTGAGCGCCGTGGCGCGTGGCGGGGTTTCGGCGCTCTTGCTATAAGGGCGGTCAGCGTCCCCGTAGCTCAGCTGGATAGAGCATCAGTTTCCTAAACTGAGGGTCGGGTGTTCGAGTCACCCCGGGGACGCCACTTCTGAACGAAACTGGGCACCTCGGATTCCTCGCCGTTCAGCGAGCGCAGGAGCGTGTCTTTCCTTCCGAACAGCCGTACTTCGGTATCGTCCACCTCGATGCGCTCCACGAAGAGCCGCAGATACGCCTTGCGCGTGCCTACATCGGCCGTCAGTAGACGTTCGCGCATTGCGCCGCAGAACGCGTCAATACGTTCGACGGGGATTGACATGGTGGGACGCGAGCGCTGCCGTTCGGCAGCGGCTTTCAAGCGGAGAGCTTCTTCGCGGCGCTGGCGGAGTTCCGCTAGCCGGTTTCCGAGTGTGTCATCCATCGGAGCAATGCCCTGTTCGACTAGGGCGTACAGCCGATTCAGGCTGGTATCGATCTCTCGGAGAGCCTTTTCTGTCTCTTTAGCCTTCTGCGCCCAATCAGCGGCGCCACCGCGAGCGTTGGCAGCGTGGTGGGCCAGCAGCTCGCGCATCCGTTCCGGGGTGAAGAGCCGGTGGGTCAAGTGGTCAAGCACGAGATTGTCCAGAAAGCTCATCGGTAAGGTTCGGCCCTTGCATACCGCCGTGCCGAGTCGGGCACAGGTCGAACAGGTGTAATAGCGATAGCGCCCGCTCTTGCCGGTGCGAAGCGTCATGGCCTTGCCGCAGGTTGCGCACACGGCGAGACCGCCCAACAGAACCGGGCTCGTAACGAAGCGCGGTGCAATTTGCTTCGGGCTCCGTGCCGTTAACGTAGCGCGGACCCTCTGGAACGCTCCGTCGTCGATGATGGTCGGCACTACCATCGCAATCCACTCGTCGCATGGCTTGGGCTTGCCGCTCTTGGCTTCGGATTGATTGAACCAAGCCCTACCTGTGTAGGTTTCACGCGTGAGGAGGCGATGGATTAGCACCTTGCTAAACGGTCGTCCGCCGCGGTAGCGCAAGCCCTTCCGATTGAACGTGTCTGCAAGGGCCTTAATGCCGAGCGGCCCCTTACCGTCGCCCTCCAGATAGAGGCGAAAGATCATTCGCACGATCTCGGCCTCAGTCGGATCGATCTCCAGGCGCTTCTTGATCTTGTCGCCGCGCTTTTCGGCTTCGACGGCGCAATAGCCGTAAGGCGGCGGCGAGCCGTTCCAAAATCCCTGGCGTGCGTTTTCCTTCATCGCGCGGAGCGTGTGCTTGCCGTTCTCCTTGCTCTGGTATTCGTCGAACAGCGCGAGGATTTGGCGGACCAGCTGCCCCATCGGATCGTCGCCGGTCTCTTGCGTGATCGAAATCACGTTGACACCATGCTTGCGCAGGCGCCGCAGATAGAATTCGAGCTGGAAGGCGTCGCGGAAGAACCGGGAATAGCTGTGGACGACAATCACGTCGAACGGTCGTTCGGGGCCTACCGCCGTCTCAACCATCTCTTGAAACGCCGGCCGCTTGTCGTCAGTCGCGCTCGCGCCGCGCTCTTCGAACTCTTGCGCGACGGTCCAGCCCTTGGCCTTGCAATAAGCTTCGGCCTGCCGGCGTTGGTCGGGAATGGATAGTTCCTTCTCGGCTTGCCGGACGGTCGAGACCCTTAGGTAGAGCGCGGCCCTGGTTTCCATAGCTAGCTAACGGTCGTTCGCCCTCTCGGCCTGAAGCTTCGCGATTACGTCGTCAATAAGCCTACCTAGGATCACCGGTTCACCGTAACGGACCTCGATACGGCTGCCAAAGTCGTCCGTCACCCTAGCTAGGGGCTGTGCGCAAGGGCCTAGGCCCTCTGAGGGTTCTACGCCCCTAGGCCCGCTGGAATCCCCGGCGTCCGTCACAAGAGGCCTAGGCCTCTGCCCCAGCGAGGGCCTAGGCCCTGTCACCGGCGTTCCGTTACGTGACGTACGGAGTTCATCTGCTGCCGTAACGTTAACGTTACGGACCTGCGTCCCTAATGCTCGCCGCTTGTGGTTGTCGTTCGCGGCTACCATCGGCCGAGCCTCAGCGCTTTCTGCCGGCGGCTCACGTCCGCGTGCCACACAACCTCGTTATGGTGCTGCTTCAGCTTTTCGGGCAGCTGGTTCAACAGCTCTGGCAGAGTAATCGGAAGCGGCCGCTCCTCATGCTCGCCGAGGACAGCCGCGAGGCCTTTAAGGTTCCCGTGCAGCGCCCGCAGCTGGTGATAGATACGAGTATCAAGGTGGGCCTTCGGATCGAGCGACTGGATCAAGCCACTCTGCGGCAGCGCCGCAATGTCGTCGGTGAGCGCGCGCCAGAGCGGGTGAAGCGGCCAGCGCGACTTATTTGAATCGCCGTTCGAGCGGCGCAGCGTCGTATGGCTTTGCGCCAGCTCGCGGAGCACATCGCTTTGAAGGTCTTGTAGCTCCGTAATCGAACCGATGCCCGCCTTGCGCAACCGGTCACGCCGCAACTGAAATTCGATGCGCCAAACGTTCTGGTCTTGGCCCCACAGCTCATAGAACCAGTACTTGCCGCTTTCCTCTTCGATCTCCGCGACTTTGTCGTAAATACGGACGACGACATCGCCGCTGCCGCGTTTGATCGTTTGCACGATGCGATGCTGGCGATAGATCGCATCGTCGTGCGCGCGGCCGACAAAATCGTCGGCCGTGAAATCCATCGCCGGCAAATCGTAGTCGAACGATAGATCGGCCCGCGAGACGATTTCGGGCACAAACGGTTTGAGTTTTGCAGATTCGCGCCAGCTATCGAAGCGATTCAACAAGTCGCCCAGGCCGCATTGCCACAGCCCTTGAC
>JBAVMB010000339.1:0-3017 GCA_049689615.1 Allostellaceae bacterium | reverse complement strand
GCAGCGGCGCAAATATCTGCCCAAGCTCGCGACCGGCGAGCTCGCCGGCTGCTTCGGCCTGACGGAGCCGGATGTCGGCTCGGACGTCATGGGCATGAAGACACGTGCCCGCAAGGTCGACGGCGGCTACGTGCTCAAGGGTAGCAAGATGTGGATCAGCAACGCGCCCTTCGCCGACGTCATGATGGTATGGGCCAAGCTCGACGAAGGCCAAGGCGACGCCATCACCGGGTTCATTCTCGAACGCGGCACGAAAGGCCTGTCGACACCAAAGATCGAAGGCAAGTTCAGCCTGCGTGCTTCGGCCACCGGCGAAATCGTCATGGACGACGTGCATGTGTCCGAGGCCAATCGGTTACCTGGCGTGAGCGGACTCAAGGGCCCATTTTCATGCCTCGATAATGCGCGCTACGGTATCGCCTGGGGCGCGCTCGGCGCTGCCGAGTTCTGTTGGCATGCGGCACGCGACTACACGCTGTCGCGCTCAGCCTTCGGCAAGCCTCTCGCCGCAAATCAGCTCATTCAAAAAAAGCTCGCCGACATGCAGACTGAAATTACGCTTGGCCTGCATTCCTGCCTCAGGCTCGGCCGCCTCAAGGACGAAGGCCGTTCGACGCCCGAGATGGTGTCGCTGCTGAAGCGCAATTCATGTGGCAAGGCGCTCGAAATCGCGCGCATGGCCCGCGATATGCACGGCGGCAACGGCATCGTCGACGAGTATCACGTCATCCGCCACATGATGAACCTCGAGACGGTCAACACCTACGAGGGCACGCACGACATTCACGCCCTTATCCTCGGCCGCGCCCAAACCGGCATCGCTGCGTTTTAGGGCGACGACGCAATCGGCGCGGGAAGACGGTGATCTCGTGCCGGTAGGCCGGATGGACGTTCACATCTCCGTCGACAACGCGAGGGATAGCGTGTCAACGACTTCGAGCCATGACGCTCAGCCGTACCCTTACCCCCACGTCGCGAACATCGCGATCACAACCACAACCATCACTGCGGTCGCCAGCCAGCCCATCACCGTCAGCGGTATCGGCAGCGTGAAGCGGCCCATGACGCGGGGATTGCGCGCCATCAGCATCGCCACCGCCATTAACGGCACGGCGCACACGCCGTTCAACACCGCCGCCCAGAACAGCGCCTTGATCGGATCGATCGGCATAATATTGATCAGCACGCCGATGCCGGTTGCGACACCGATGGTTGCGTAGAAGGCTTTGGCATCGAGCGGCAGCCGCGCTAATCCGACCGGCCATTCGAGCGCTTCAGCCAGCGCATAGGCGGCCGATCCGGCCAAGACCGGCACCGCCAACATACCCGTGCCGATGATGCCGAGCCCGAACAGCGCAAAGACGAAAGGCCCCGCGATCGGGCGCAACGCTTCGGCTGCCTGCGCCGACGTATCGATATTGGTGATGCCGTGGGTGTGCAACGTCGCGGCGACGGCGACGATAATGAACCAGCTAATTGTGTTGGAAAGAAACATGCCGAGGTAAGTGTCGATGCGGATGCGGGTTAGCTCGGCAGGTGCGCGCTTTGGAGTCATCCGTAGCGGCAAGTTGTGGTTCTCATACTCGTCTTCGGCTTCCTGCGAGGACTGCCAGAAAAACAAGTACGGGCTGATCGTGGTACCAAAGACCGCGACGATGGCGACCGTGTAGACGCTGTCGAATTGGAATGACGGAACGAGCGTGCGGTATGCGACATCGGCCCAGTCGACCTTGACGATGAGCGCCGTCGCGACATAGGCGAACAGGGCTAGCGTAGACCACTTCAGCAGGCTGATGTAACGCCGATAACGCATAAAGACTTCGAGAAGCACGCACAGTACGCCGAAGACGACGACGTACACGAGGTGCGGGCCGCCGATGAACAGGCCGAGGGCATCGGCCATCGCGCCCAGATCGGCGCCGAGATTGATGACATTGGCAGTGAGCAGGATCAGCACCGTGCCCTGCAACAGATAAGGCGGATAATGACGCCGGATGTTTCCCGCAATGCCGTTGCCGGTGACGCTCCCGATACGCGCGCAAATTTCCTGAATTGCAGCCATCAGCGGAAAGCTGAACAGCATCACCCAGCACGCCGAGTTGCCGAACTCTGCGCCGACCTGGGAGTAGGTGGCGATGCCGCTGGGATCGTCGTCAGAGGCGCCGGTAATCAGCCCTGGTCCGAGGATCTGCCAGAAGCGGCGTTTTTGGTCAGATGGAGCACGCGAATCGGTGCGGCGACGCATGCCGTCAGCATGGCGCAAAATGCCCAGGGGTCAATTGTTCAAGGGGCTCGGAGTCCGCCGCAAAAGAAAACGGCCGGTCCATGTGGGACCGGCCGTAATCGCACAACGTTCGAATTCGGTTCAGGCGGCGGAGGTGAACGCCAGATTGCGCGCGCCGAGCTCGACAGCCTGGGTCCAGAAGCGCTCGAGACGGCGGAGCGTCTTGTGCGCTTGTGTCAACTCCTCGGTCGACAGCACGCCCTGGCCAAGGGAGGCGATATGGCGTTCGTGCATCGCATTGAGCTTTTCGTGGAGGGCAAGGCCCTTCTCGGTGAGCCGCACACGGACCGAGCGACGGTCGTGCGGCGAACGCTCTTGAACGATGTAGCCGTTCTCGAGCATTTTCTTCACATTGTACGAGACGTTCGAGCCGAGATAGCAGCCGCGCAGCGTCAATTCGCCGACGGTCATTTCCATGTCGCCGATGTTGTAGAGGATCATCGCCTGCACGTTGTTGATGTCGTGCACGCTGTTGGTGTCGAGTTCGAGTTTCACCACTTCGAGGAACTGGCGGTGAAGACGCTCGACCAACGCGATGAGATCCATGTAGGCGGTTTGCATAGCGGCCTCGGCTAAGTGTGTTTGCGAATCGTTGCGCAGATTTTATGGCTCTGCAGGTTAATACATCATTTAAGCGAAACATTGCGCAGCATCGCGGCGAAACTTATCGATCACAGAAAAACCACAGACGACGCCGATTACCGCAAAAGTAATCACCGGGTCGACGCTGAAC
>JBAVMB010000338.1:0-3096 GCA_049689615.1 Allostellaceae bacterium | reverse complement strand
GCTCTCGCCAATCCGTTACAAGGGCCGCGGTCCATGCTGTTCAGCTCCGATATTTTCATTCTCGTTTTCCTGCCGGCGACACTCGGCCTCTATTACGCGCTCGCCGACCGGCGCAACGCGCGGATCGGCCTGCTGATCGCGGCGTCGCTGGTCTATTACGGCTATTGGGACGTCCGCTTCGTGCCGCTGCTGGTCGGGCTCGCGCTCGCCAACTGGCTGTTGGCGTGGCTTTTCGCCGCCGGCTATGGGCGCTATTTGCTCGATCTCGGCATCGCGCTCAACCTCGGCGCCCTCGGGCTCTTCAAGTACGCCAACTTCTTCCTCGACAACGTCATGGCGCTCGCTGGCCACGGCGCGCCGCACCTCGACATCATCCTGCCGCTCGGCATCAGCTTCTTCGTCTTTCAGAAAATCTCGTATCTGCTCGATCTCCGGCGCGGCGACAAACATCTCTACGCCCTGTCCGACTATTGCCTCTTCGTCTTCTTCTTCCCGCAGCTCATCGCCGGGCCGATCGTCCGCCACAACGAGATCATTCCGCAATTCGACCAAGACCCGCGCCGGCCGGAGATGTGGGAGAACCTGGCACGCGGCGCGGTGCTGTTCGTCGTCGGGCTGATGAAGAAGGTGGCGATCGCCGACACGCTCGCGCCCAACGTGGACATGCTATTCGGCAAGGCAACCGTCGGCACGCCGCTCAACTTGGCCGAAGGCTGGGCAGCGGCGCTCACCTTCGCGCTGCAAATCTATTTCGACTTCTCGGGCTACTCCGACATGGCGATCGGGCTCGCTTCGATGTTCGGCTTCCGCCTGCCTTTCAACTTCGACGCGCCCTATCGCGCCGCCTCGATCCGCGAGTTCTGGCGCCGCTGGCACATCACGCTGTCGCGATTCCTGCGCGACTATCTCTACATCCCGCTTGGCGGCAACCGCCGCGGCGGCTCGCGCCAGGCGCTCAACGTCATGATCACCATGCTCCTCGGCGGACTGTGGCACGGCGCCGCCTGGACCTTCGTTGCCTGGGGCGGCCTGCACGGCTTGGCGCTGGCGGTCAACGGCGCCTGGGCGCGCACCGGCCGCCGCCTGCCTTGGCTCGCCGGCTGGATGATCACCTCGCTGTTCGTGCTCGTCGGCTGGGTGCTATTCCGCGCCGCCGATTTCGGCACCGCCTGGCACATTCTCCAATCGATGGCGGGGCTTCACGGCTTCGGCAAGGTCAAGCTCGAGAATCACCTCGTCTTCTATATCGGGCTTGCCGTCGCGCTGTTCGGGTCGACAAGCCAGGAAGCGATCCTCAATCGGCTCGAGCCGCGGTTCTGGGCGGTCGGCGCGACGGCCACGGCGCTGGTCTGGGCTTTACTGGCGATCGGCGGCCGGATACAGCATGACTTCATCTATTTCCAGTTCTGATCCGGCCGTCTGGCGGCGCTTCTGCCGCCGGCTGCTGTGCCTGGCGCTGGCGCTGGGCGCCGTGGTCTACACTTTCGTCTTCGTGCTCGACCCGTTCGACACGCTCAATCTTTCGCCGCCCTTCGATCGCAGCCCGATCAACACCAACGCACGCTATGCCTTTCCGGCGCTAGCGCGCTCACCGCGGTTCGACAGCATGATCCTCGGCACTTCGACCAGTCGGCTGCTGCGCCCCGCCGAGCTCGATCCACTGTTCGACGCGCACTTCGCCAACCTGGCGATGAACAGCGCCACGGCCTACGAGCAATGGCGGCTCGGCATGCTGTTCGCCCGCCACCATCCGGACGCCAAGGTGGTGCTGATCGGCGCCGACATCGTCTGGTGCGAAAGCGGCGACAACCTGCCAAAATACACCGAACGCTCGTTCCCGGAATGGATGTACGACGACAATCCCTGGAACGACTATCTCCACCAGTTCAGCCTCTACGCCGTCGAGCAGGCGGGCATCCAGTTCGGCGTGCTGACCGGCTTGCGGCCGCGGCGTTACGGCCGCGACGGCTATACCGATTTCCTGCCCGACGGCAGCAAATACGACCTGGCGCGGGCGCGGCAGCATCTCTATCCGCGCGGCGTACCGACGACGACGACGCCGGTGGTGCCGGCGGCAACGATGAGCGCCGCCGAACTTCGGGCGCTCGATTTTCCTGCCCTGCCGATGATGCACGACCTGCTCGACAGCCTGCCGAACGCGGAGAAGATCGTCTTCATGGTGCCCTATCACGTCGTCCAACAGCCGCGGCCGGGAAGTCGCGCGGCGCTCGTCTGGGGCGAGTGCAAGGCGCGAATCGCGGCCATGACCGCCACCACGCCGCACGCGCGGCTGGTCGATTTCATGATTCCGAGCCCGGTAACGCGTGCCGACGACCATTACTGGGACCCGCTGCACTACCGCGTGCGGATCGCAACCTGGCTCGCGAAAAGCCTACGTGCCGCCGCCGACGGACCACCGCGCGCCGAGGCCGCCGGCTACGTCGTGCGCTAGCGCTTGATCGGTTGAGATCGAATCACGCCCCTCACCCTTCCCTTTCCCCAACTTGGGGCAGAGGGTTGCTTTGGGTTGGCGAGCGCAGCGAGTCTTACCCATTGCTCGGTGAGGGGTGATCGCAACCTGATCCGATCATGCTCTAAGGCGCCGGTCGGCCGGGCGACCCGCTCACACCACCGGCTCGGTGAGCACTTCCTTGACCTTGCCGGCGAGCTGCTTGAGCGAGAACGGCTTCGGCAGGAAGTGGATTTCGCGCTCGTCGCCGAGCCGCTTGCGGAACGAGTCTTCGGTGTAGCCGGAGATGAAGATGACCTTCAGATCAGGATGGCGCTGGCGCAGCTTCGCCACCAGGCCGGGGCCGTCCATCTTGGGCATGACGACGTCGGTGACGACGAGATCGATCTTGTCGCCGCGCGCGATGATCTCGAGCGCGGCCTCGCCGCTCTTGGCTTCGAGCACCTTGTAGCCGTTGTTTGCAAGCGCGCGTGCCGAGAACAACCGCACCGGATCCTCGTCCTCGACCAGAAGCACGGTGCCGGCGCCACGCAGATCGCGCGTCCCGGTCTCGCCGGCTTCGGGTCGCACTGGCTCGGGCATGGCGCCTTCGTGCCGCGGCAGGAAGATCGAAAAGGTCGCGCCGC
>JBAVMB010000337.1:0-4992 GCA_049689615.1 Allostellaceae bacterium | reverse complement strand
AACCGGAAGAGCTGGTCTTGACGGCCGGTGCGGCAACGTCGCTGGCGGAGATCGAACACGCGCTTGCTGCCAAACACCAGATGCTGGCGTTCGAGCCTGCCGATTGGCGGACGCTTCTCGGATCGACAGCAACGAGCCCGACCTTGGGCGGCGTGGTCGCCTGCAACCTGTCCGGACCGCGCCGTATCCGCCAGGGTGCGGCACGCGATCATGTTCTCGGCGTCGCAGCGGTGAGCGGCCGCGGCGAGGCCTTCAAGGCCGGCGGCCGCGTGGTCAAGAACGTCACCGGCTACGATCTGTGCAAGCTCCTGGCCGGGTCGTATGGCACGCTTGCAGTGATGACGGAGATCAGTATCAAGGTGCTGCCGGCGCCGGAAGCGACGCGTACGATTGCGCTTGCCGGGCTCGACGATGCGCGCGCGGTGGCGGCAATGACCCACGCGCTGAATTCCCCGCACGAACTTTCCGGCGCTGCGCATTTGCCGAAGGCCGACGGTCACGCGCGGACGATCCTGCGCGTCGAAGGACCGTTGCCGTCGGTGGAAGCGCGCTCGGACGCGTTGCGCGACGACCTCAAGCCGTTCGGTGCCGCGGAGATCGTCGGCGATAGGGAGTCGATCAAGCTTTGGACTGCAGTGCGCGATGCGCATCAGCTGGCAGCGGGCGAACGGGCCATTTGGCGGGTGTCGCTGGCGCCAACTGCCGCACCGGCGTTCCTCGGCGCCGTGCGTGCCGCGCTTGATGTCGATTATTTCCTCGATTGGGGCGGCGGCCTGATATGGCTGGCGGTGCAGGGGGCGGACGATGGCGGCGCTGGCTCGATCCGGGCCGCGCTTCGCAACCAAAGCCATGCCACGCTGGTCCGTGCGTCGGCCGCGCTGCGTGCCGCCGTGCCGGTGTTCGAGCCATTGCCGCCGGCGCTGGCGGCGTTGAGCGTGCGGGTCAAAGATGGCTTTGATCCGAAGCGGATCTTGAATCGCGGCCGGCTTTATCCCGAGCTCTAATCGGCCCCCATGCAAACCCATTTCTCGCCCGCGCAACTAGCCGACCCCGATATCGTCGAGGCGAACAAGATCCTGCGCACATGCGTCCATTGCGGCTTCTGTAACGCGACCTGTCCGACCTATGTCCTGCTTGGCGACGAGCTCGATGGGCCACGCGGCCGCATCTACCTGATCAAGGACATGCTCGAGAACGACCGGCCAGCGACCCGTCAGGTTGCGACCCATCTCGATCGCTGTCTCTCGTGTCTCGCCTGCATGACCACCTGTCCGTCCGGCGTCCATTACATGCATCTGATCGACGAGGGTCGGAGGCATGTCGAGAAAACCTATCGCCGGCCGGTATTCGAGCGCGTCCTGCGCGGCTTTCTCGCCGCCACCATGCCGCGCATCGATCGCTTTCGCGCGATGATGCGCGTCGGCCGACTGGCGAAGCTGATCCTGAGCGTCATGCCGGGTCGTCTGGGCGCCATGGGCAAGCTGATGCCGGGCCGCCTGCCGCCGCCGGGCATGACTGAACAAGCGCGCGTCTTTCCCGCCGTGGGTCCGCGCCGCAAGCGCGTCGTGCTCTTGGCCGGGTGCGTCCAGCAGGTGCTCGATCCGGCGATCAACGACGCAACCGTGCGGCTGCTGACGCGCCACGGCTGCGAAGTCGTCATTGCCGCCGGTGCCGGCTGTTGTGGCTCGCTCACGCATCATATGGGCCGCGATGCGCGCGATTATGCCCGCGCCAATATCGACGCCTGGACACGCGAACTCGAAACTGGCGGCCTCGACGCCATCGTCGTCAACGCCTCGGGCTGCGGCACGACGATCAAGGATTACGGCTTCATGCTGCGTTTGGACCCGGTTTACGCCGCTAAGGCGGCCAAGATTTCTGCGCTGGCCAAGGACGTGAGCGAGTTTGTCGCGACGCTGCCATTGACGCAGAATTCGACGGCAGTCGCCGGCCGTCGCGTCGTCTATCACTCGGCCTGCTCGCTGCAGCATGGCCAGCGCGTGCACGCGCAGCCGAAGGCGCTGCTGGCCAAGGTTGGGTTCGCCGTGTTCGATCCGCCCGAGGCCCATCTTTGCTGCGGTTCGGCCGGCACGTACAATCTGCTGCAGCCGGCGATCGCCGACCAGTTGCGTCGCCGCAAGGTCGCCAATCTCGAAAGCACGAGGGCCGAAATTGTCGCGGCCGGTAACATCGGCTGCATCGCCCAGATCGCCGCCGGCACGGTACTGCCGGTGGTGCACACCGTCGAATTGCTCGATTGGGCAACCGGCGGGCCGAAACCGCCAGCGATCGCCTAACGCTTCCAGAACCGCGGGAATACGATCGAGACCAGCAGCGCGACGACGCCGATGGCGACCGGCAGCACCCAGTCTGTGCGGCCGCCGGCGAACCGTCCGCCAGCGACTGCCAAATCGACATAGGCGATCGTCATCGGCAACTGGCCGAGGAACGAGCCAATCGTGTACGGGCCAAGACCGATGCGCGTCAGGCCGAGCGCATAGTTCGACAGGCTGTGCGGTATCACCGGGATCAAACGCAACGCGGTCACCGCGCGCCAGCCGCCGCGCTCAGCCTTGAGTAGCAGCGGACCGATGCGCGGCAGGCCTTCGAGGTCGAGCCAGCCGCTGTTGACGTAACGCGCGACCAGAAATCCGACGACAGCACCGAGCGTGCCGCCCAGCGCGGCCCAGAAAACGCCCCACCAGGCGCCGAACAACAAGCCCGCCGCGACCGCAAGCAAGGTCCGCGGAATGAACAGCAGACTCGCGACCACCTGCAGCGCCAGGAACACCAACGGCGTCGCCGGATAGCCGGCGATGTGGTTGCGCAGCGCAACCGGATCGAGCACGGCACGTTCGTGCCAGGCGAACACCAGTCCGACGGCAATCATCAATAGCCACAGCACCCGGCCGACCATTCGGACGCGCCGGAGCGGCGGGGCCGGGCCGGGAAGGTCGGTTCGCGTCATTCTTCGCGGACTTCGGGATTAACGGCGCGCTGTTTCAGCCACAGCACGCCAATCAGATCGACGATGCCGACCCACAGACGGTCGAGCACTTTGTAATTCGAAACGCCGCCGCCGCGCGGCCGGTGGTTGACCGCGATCGACTGCACTTTGCCGCCTTGGCGCAGTGCCAGCGCCGGTAGGAACCGGTGGTTGTGATCGAAGAATGGCAGGTCGAGGTAGAGCGCGCGCGGAAATAGCTTCAAGCCGCAGCCGGTGTCCGGCGTGCCGTCGTCGAGCAGACGCGCGCGGATGCGGTTGGCGATGCGTGACGCCAGGCGCTTGACCGTGGTGTCGCGCCGCTTCTGGCGCATGCCGGCGATCATCAATGGGGCGGTGGGCGTCAGCCGCACCAGCTCCCATAAACGCGGAATGTCCGCCGGATCGTTCTGGCCATCACCGTCGAGCGTGGCGATCCACATACTTCTTGCCGCCTTGACGCCGGAGCGGATGGCCGCGCTCTGGCCCGAACGCTGCGCGTGGCGCAACACCCGCAGGCGGACGAACCCCCGTTTCATGCCGCGCACAGCGTCGACGGTGCCGTCGGTGCTGCCGTCGTCGACCACGATCACCTCGTAATCGAGCCGACCGTCGAGGGCGGCGCGAATCTCCTGCACCAGCGGCCCGATATTCGCCGCTTCGTTGCGGACGGGGATGACGATCGAAAGGTCCATGGATGGTTAACCGCCGAGCGGCGACGGGGTGTAGCACAGGTAGCGCCGCTTGGGCCATGGAAACAGGGATGTTTCAAGCGCCGGCGCCGTACCATCGTCATTATGGTCGCATCCGCTGCCCTCGAAGCCGTCGTCGCCGCTATGCGCTTCGGCTATGCGGCGCGCGGCGATGAGCTGGGCGCGATCGCAACCGATCCGCGCGGCTGGGTCCTGCGCCAGATCGAGCAGCCGGTCCAGCCCGCGTTCTCGGCCGATTTGCCGGCGTCACAGCGCATGGTGGCGGCGTTGCTCGAGGTGCGACGCGACAAGCAGCAGGCCGACCGCAAAGCGTTCAACGACCAGGTCCGCGATGTCTATCTCGCCGAACTCGCGGCGCGAACCAGTGCCGCCGTGTCGAGTCCGACGCCGGCAATCGAACGCCTGGTGCGTTTCTGGAGCAATCATTTCACCGTCTCGGGCTTCCGCCCGTTTGTGCGCGGGTTCGCCTTCGCGTTCGAACGCGAAGCGATCCGTCCGCATGTCACCGGCCGCTTCGTCGACATGCTGCTGGCAGCCGAACGCCATCCGGCGATGCTGCTTTACCTCGACAATGCGCTGTCGATCGGTCCCGATTCTATCGTCGGCCGGCGGCGCAACAAGGGAATCAACGAGAATTTCGGACGCGAGATGCTCGAACTACACACGCTCGGCGTGGATGGCGGCTATACCCAGGCGGATGTGGTCGCGTTGGCGCGCATCCTGACCGGCTGGTCGGTCGCGCGGCTCAACGACACTGATCCGGGTACGTTCAAATTCTATCCGCAGATCCACGAGCCGGGTCCGAAACGCCTGCTTGGCAAGGTTTACGCTGAAGCCGGTGAGCAGGAAGGTATCGCTGCCATCCGCGATCTGGCGAATCATCCGGCGACCGCACACCATATCGCATTCAAGTTGGCGCAGCATTTTATCGCCGATTCACCGCCGCGCGCCGCCGTCGATCGGATCGCCAACGTGTTCCGCGATACGGGCGGGAATCTCGCCGCGGTGACCAAGGCCGTCGCCGCTTCGGACGCCGCGTGGTCGAAACCGTTCGGCAAGGTGCGGACGCCGGGCGACATGATGACCGCCGCCTGCCGTGCTACCGACTTCACGCCATCGGCGCCGGTGCTGGCTGGCGGCCTGCGCACGTTGAATCAGCTGCCATTTTATGCGCCGTCGCCAGCAGGCTGGCCGGACGATGCTGCATCCTGGATTTCGCCCGAAGCGGTGCTGCACCGCGCGGATTGGTGCGAGATTTTCGCCAATCGCCTTCCCGGCACGCCGGATCCGATCCAG
>JBAVMB010000336.1:0-1932 GCA_049689615.1 Allostellaceae bacterium | reverse complement strand
GATTCCCGAAAAGATGCTCGGCGCGCTGCTCGCGGAATGCGAGCGCGCCAATGCCGGCGAGCCAATCACTTTTTTCGAGATCACCACCGCCGCTGCCTTTCTCGCTTTCGCGCGCGAGAGCGCCGATATCGTATTGCTCGAGGTCGGTCTCGGCGGCCGGTTCGACGCTACCAACGTTATCGCCAAACCTGCCGTCGCTGTGCTCACGCCTGTCTCGCTCGACCACCAGCATTTTCTTGGCGAGACCGTCGCCGCCATCGCCTTTGAGAAGGCCGGCATCCTCAAGCCCGGCGTGCCGGTTGCAGTGGGGCCGCAAATGCCCGAGGCGGAGGCCGTGATCACCGCGCGCGCGGCCGAGTTGCGCGCGCCGCTCTTCCGTCATGGCCGTGAATGGTCAGTCGAACACGCAGAAGGCGGCGGACTGATTTATCACGGCCGGCAGACGTTCAACCTGCCGCGACCGGGCCTCGCCGGCGCGCACCAGTACGACAATGCCGGCGCCGCGCTGGCGGCGCTCGAATACCTGCCCGGCTTAACACCCAATGCGGCGGCGCTGACGCGTGGCATGGCCAAGATCGATTGGCCGGCGCGGCTGCAAAAGCTGCGGCGCGGACCTTTGGTCAAGGCGCTGCCGAAGGATGCCGAGCTCTGGCTCGACGGCGCGCACAATGCCGCCGGCGGCGAGGCCTTGGCGCGCTTCGTTGCCGGCTGGCGACGACCCACGGGCCTGGTCTTCGGCATGCTGAAGACGCACGATGCCACGGCTTTCCTCAAGCCGCTGGCGCCGTACGTTGCGCGTTTGAGCGCGGTGGCGATTCCGGGCGAAGCAAATACCTTGAGCGCGGAGGAAAGCGCCGCGGCGGCGCGGCAGCTCGGCATCGACGCCAAGCCGGCAAATACGCTGCGCGACGCAGTCGGTGCGGCAAGTGCCCCGGGCGCTCGCACCCTGATCTGCGGTTCGCTTTATCTGGCGGGAAAGGTCCTGGCCGCCAACGGCTAGCGGCCTACAGGACCGACTGCACCCACTCGACCAGCTTGGACTTGGGCAGCGCGCCAATCTTGGTCGCCGCCACCTGGCCATTCTTGAACAGCATCAGCGTCGGAATGCCGTGCACGCCGTACTTGCTCGGCGTCTGCGGATTCTCATCGATGTTGAGCTTGGCAACCGTCACCTTGCCGCCCATCTCGGCGGCGATGTCGTCGAGAAACGGCGCGATCATCTTGCACGGACCGCACCATTCGGCCCAGAAATCGACCAGCACTGGGCCCGGCGCCTTGAGCACATCGGCGTCGAACGACGAGTCGGTCACCTTGTTCGGTTTCATGCGTGCGTTGCTCCACGATCCATCGGAGGGCGCAGCTTAGGCGAGTGCCGGAAACAGGGTCAAGCGAGGCTCCTGCGCGGCAGCCGCATGGCTCGGGTCTTAGAATCCGCGTTCAGGCGGCGCGGCCGGCAAGCGAAGCCGTTGAAACCCACATCAGTTTCGGCCCTTCGGTCCACAGCAGCGCGCAGCGCACCGTCTTGCCGGGATAGACGTGCGCCAGCGCCGTCCGATAGGCGGCGAGCTGATCGAGATAGGCTTCGGGTACTTCGGCCTCGGTCGACGGCACCGGCCGCATCGTCTTGTAATCGACGATGGCAACTTCGGACTCGGTCACCAGCAGCCGGTCGATGCGGCCCGACACGGCGCGCTCACCCACGAGACCGACGACGGGCACCTCGGCCTCGGAGCCCGGCCCGAACAGCGGCGCGAATTCAGGCGCGGCCAGGACGGCGAGCGTTTCGGCCGCGATGTCCTTCTGCTCGGCTGGCGCGAGACCAAGCACGGGCCGCGCCAGGAAGCGCTTGGCCGCCGCCGCGCGCTGCTCCGGCGCGACACGCGGCAGGCTTTGCAGAAGGCGATGGACGACGAGGCCTTTGCGGAAGATATG
>JBAVMB010000335.1:0-8176 GCA_049689615.1 Allostellaceae bacterium | reverse complement strand
GAACAAACCAGTCACGAACTTCACCGACGAAACGACTTTTGTGGATTCGGGACTGGATTCCCTGTGTTTTGCGATCATCGTTGCGCGTCTAGAGGACATTCTGGGCGTCGATCCCTTTGTCGCGGCTGACGAGTCGCCGTTTCCGGTAACCGTCGGAGAATTCATCGGCTTGTACGAACGCGCCGTCCCATGAGGCGTTCGCTCTGGGAGTTGACCGACGCCAGCGGCCGCGTGGCGCGGCGCTATTTGTGGCACTTTGGCGCCACCATCGCTCTGAACCAGTTGCTCGAGGGAACCGTTCTCGGCGATCGGGCAAATACGCTCTATGGGCGTTCGGTGCTGATCGCGACCGCGAACCAGTTCACGGCAGCATCCATCCTTATCGAGCTGGATGGAGTTGCCACCCGCGTCGTCATCTGTCCGCCTGACTTGATGCCCGAATATTTCGCCAGTATCGCGGCCGGCGCTGGCGCGGACACAATTATATCCGATGTGAATACGCTAAGAGCTGCGGCGCCTGGTCTGGAGCGGATCGAACCTTCCGTCCTTGAACCCCGGCCTGGTCTCCCGGCACCGCGCGACCAGGCAACAGAATGGCTTCTCCTCACCTCGGGCACCAGCGGTGTCCCGAAGATCGTCGTCCACAATCTATCCACTCTGACTGGAGCGATCGCAGAGGGCAGCGGGAGGGAGGACGTTCCCGTTTGGAGCACGTTCTACGACATCCGCCGCTATGGCGGTCTGCAGATTCTTCTTCGTGCGTTGATAGGCGGCGGCTCTCTTGTGATGTCGGATGTTCGCGAAAGCATACAGGATTTTCTCAAGCGTGCGGGCGCGGTCGGCGTTACTCATGTCTCTGGTACGCCTACCCATTGGCGGCGCGCCCTGATGAGTTCGGCTGCGCAACGGATTGCGCCGCGTTATCTTCGGTTGTCGGGCGAGATTGCGGATCAGACGATCCTCGATCGTCTCCGGGCCTTTTATCCTGACGCCACCATTGGACATGCCTTTGCGTCGACCGAGGCTGGTGTCGCATTCGAAGTCCGGGACGGGCTAGCGGGTTTTCCCACCAGCTTGATCGGAAATGAAGGCGGCGCGATGGAACTGCGCGTCAGTGACGGATCGCTACGTATCCGCTCGACGCGAACCGCACTCCGTTATTCGAACGGTTCAAATCCGTTGGCGGATGAGGACGGGTTCGTCGATACCGGCGATATCGTCGAGCAGCGAGGCGATCGCTACTATTTCATTGGGCGCAGGGGCGGTATCATCAATGTCGGCGGTCTGAAGGTCCATCCCGAAGAAGTCGAAGCCGTCATCAACAGCCATCCCAAGGTCCAGGTGTCGCTGGTCAGGGCGCGGAAGAATTCTATCACAGGCTTCCTCCTGGCGGCCGACGTGCTTCCATGGTCTCAGCCAGAGGGCCCCGACGCTTCCGAATCGCTGAAAAACGAAATCATCGCGGCCTGTCGCCGTGACTTGGCGGCGTACAAGGTGCCGGTCGCCATCCGCTTTGTATCCAATCTGGATGTCGGGGCCTCCGGCAAGCTGGTGCGTTCTCTTGCCTAGCATCGTTGTGACCGGGGGCACCCGAGGCATCGGGCTCGGTGTCGCGCGCAAGCTCGCCATGGCCGGTCATCAGGTGATTGCGGTAGCGCGAAGCCCGGGTGAGGCGTTCGGCGTCGCGGTCGAGGAATTGCGTCGGGGGCAACAGGGCTCACTGCATTTCAAAGCCGCCGACCTCGCCGACATTGGCGCCCTGCCGTCGCTGGCCAAAGAGCTTCGGAAGGAATTCGGATCGTTTTACGGGCTGGTCAACAACGCGGGCATCGGAACCAGTGGGTTGCTCGCAAACATGCGCGATTCTCAGATCGAACAGCTCGTCCGGCTCAATATCCTCTCCCCGATGACCCTCACCAAATACATTCTCCGTTCGATGATGGCCGAAGGCAGCGGCCGGATCATAAACATGGCTTCCGTTGTAGCCTTTACGGGATATCAGGGCCTTGTCGCCTATGCCGCAAGCAAGGCAGCGATTGTGGGCTTCACCCGGTCGTTAGCCCGCGAAGTCGGCTCGTTGGGTATCACCGTCAACGCCGTGGCGCCGGGATTTATCAATACAGAGATGACCGAGATCATGACGGGGGCACAGCGCGAGCAGATCATGCGTCGAAGCGCGCTTCGCCGACTCGCCGAGGTCGATGACATTGCCAATGCCGTGGCATTCCTTCTGGGCGATGGTGGAAGAAATATTACTGGGACAGTGATGACGGTGGACGCGGGAGGAACTGCCTAGGTCATCGAACGCTTTTTTCGAGCAGTCTCTTTGCCGTTCACACCTTCAGAAGCGGACTTCGTTCCGTTGAATGCGCGCGTAGAGATCGGCATCAACCCGCACAAAAGTTTGGTTTGCCGCATCCTCCATGAAAATCGGATCCGCGGTCGCGGCCGGATCGTAGCATTCGCGGGCCAGTTGCTGCTTTCGCGGCTTGAATGTCGACGTAACCTCGACGGCCTCGCAAAGGCGGACGAAGACGGGGCGCGCATGGCGCGGCAAGTGCTCGGCTAAATACCGCCATAACGTGTCGAGCCTAAAATGCTCGTCGACCACGAGCGCCGCCATGCCCGCGCGGCCATCGGTCCCCGGCACCGCGACGCCATATGCGACCGCCTCCACGACGCCGGAACAAGCCGTGAGCGTCTCTGCGACTTGCTGCGAGGAGACGTTCTCCCCCTTCCAGCGGAACGTATCGCCGACGCGATCGACGAAATAGAAATATCCTCTATCGTCCTTGCGCATCAGGTCACCCGTGCGGAACCAAGCGTCCCCTCGGACGAAAACGTCTCGCAATATTTTGTGCTGTGTGGCCTTAGGGTCGGTGTAGCCTTCGAACGAACCGCCTCGCTCGGCGCCGTTACTTTCCAGCCTGCCAAGCGCTTCTCCGATCTCATTCGCAGCGCATGGAATGCAAAATCCGTCGTTGCCGCGGAACGGCATTTCCGATTCGACGTCGAAGCGAACTAGCACAACCTGCGAGTGGTGAGGCAGAAAGGACGGAATCCGACCGAGCGCACCCGGTTCGCCTTCACAGTTGTAGAGTGTGAATGTCCCTTCCGTCGCGGCGTAAAACTCCAAAATGCGCGGTAAGCGGAAGCGCTGTTCAAAGGCGCGCCAGATATCCGGCCGCAATCCGTTGCCGCAACAGAGTCGCAGGCGATGGTCGGTCTCCCACGGATGCGATGGGCTTTGCATCAGAAACCGGCACAGCTCTCCAATATATTGGAACAACGTGCAATCCCAGGCGATGATCTCGTCCCAGAACCGGCTCGCCGAGAAGCGGGGCCGCAGGACGACGGATGCGCCGCTGACCAGCATCGCGCCGGTCGCCACAATCCCGCCGACGCTGTGAAACATCGGCAGGCAATCGTACATTCGGTCGTTGGGGCCAGCATCCATCATGCCGGCAAACCATTGGCTCCACTGAAGAACTCGTAAGTGGCTCACATAGGCCGCCTTGGGCAGGCCCGTCGTGCCGGACGTGTAGAGGAGGAGCGCTGGGCTTCTCAGCGTTAGAGTGAGGTCGCGGACCAGTTGAGGGGCTTCGCGATTAATCCGGATCTCCAGGTCGACGCGCGGAAAATCCCGAATTGCCCCGCCATGGGCCCAGCAGCGGGCACCAGACTCAATTTGCGGCATGGCCGCTAGGAACGCGTCACCTAACGTTGTGCCGACAATGACATGTCGGGGCGAGACAACATTGATGGCGTGCGCAAGCGGAGCGCCGACAAGGTTGGTGTTTACGAGTGCAGCCACGCCGCCCACGCGAGTGATTCCCAGCCAAAGTGCCAGATAATCGGCGCAATTCGGGAGGAGTACGCAGACCACGTCGCCCGCAGTGACGCCATTGTCGAGCGCCCAGCGCGCATAGCGGTTCGCGCGTTCCGCAAGCGATCGGTAACTGAGGATTTCGGTATCGTCGATGAGCGCCGGCGCGGCGCCGAACTTCTCGGCCAATTCCTCGATTAGGATTGGCAGAGTGAGGGCAGGATTGCGAAGAATCGGCGCAGTCCGCTCGAGCGCACGCATCCAGGCGTCCTTCACCCATCGTTTCCTTACTTCGGGTGAGGCGATCTCCTGCCCATCCATCACGACCACGTCCTAGCGGCCAACATTTTCATGCGCCGCGGCAGGCCGCTTGTAGCGCATCCACGGCAGCCATAACGTCGCACCGGGTCGTTTTTCCATTGGTGACGCAAGCGCGGACCACCTCGCGTCCTTCGAACGTCGCTACCGACACCCAGGCGCGACCCGATGCGAGGAGCCGGCTGACGACCTCTCTGGGACGCCCGGCTTCCACGGGCGGTTCGGCGCATACGACGGCAAGGGCTGGCTCGTTGACGATACGCCATCCGCGAGCAGAAAGCGCATCACCGAGGAGACACCCGAGCGCGACGGCGCGCTCCACGTGCGCCGCATAACCGGCCCATCCCGCGGTGGCAAGCGCAAGAAACAGGCGCAATCCGGAAAACCTGCGCGACCACTGGATCGAGCTGGTATAGGGATCGAAGTTGAGGGCGCCGGACGGCGGCATAAAGCTGGCTGACACGCCGAAGACTTCCGGCAACAGCGACGCGCGCGTCGTGATGAACATACCGCAACCCATGGTCGCCGCGAACCATTTGTGCGCGTCAATGGTGATCGAGTCCGCTCGCTCGATACCCGCGAGCCGGTGACGAAGGCGCTCCGACGCGACCAACGCGCCGCCCCAGGCGGCATCGACGTGGTACCAAAGACCGGCGTCCTGTGCGATCTCCGCCGTCGCGACCAGCGGATCGATCGCGCCGGCGCCGGTTGTTCCGGCGGTGGCAGCGACCATCACCGGCGTGCATCCTTGCGAGCGGTCATATTCGACGGCCGCAGCCAGACTGTCCGGACGCATTCGTCCGGTCCCATCGGTCGCGATCATCCGTACTGCCGTGCGGCCGATCCCGGCTTGGTGCGCGATCTTGAGCCAAGCAAGGTGGCTCTCGCGCGACACGTAGAAGACCGGCGGGCCGGCAAAGGCGCGCGCGCCTTCCGCCGCGAAGCGGGCGCAGGCTCGGGTCAGGGCACACAGCAGCGCCGTATAGTTCGCTTCCGTGCCCCCGGTTGTGAACTGTCCTCCGATCTCGCCCGTGAGGCCCGCGCGTCGCGCCACGGCAAGGATCGTATGACGCTCGATCTCGACCGCCGCCGGCGACGTGGTGGCGCTGGCAAGCTGCGGGTTGAAGACGGCGGCAATGCGATCCGCGCACTGCGCCGGAAACGTCGGAGCAGGATTGTACAAGCCGAGATAGCCTGGATGGGAAAAATGGACGACGCCGGCCTCCATCTGCGCGATCACCCAGGAGAGAACTTTCTCGAGAGATCGGGGCGCGGCGAAATCGAAGCGGAGCAGCGCCTCGCGAATGGATGATGCGTCAAGCGTCGGCGTCACCGGGCCTGCGACAACCCGCGCGCTGGCCGCCGCGAGGGCGGAACTCAGGAAATCGTCCCAGTAACGGCGGTCGTCTTCGCTGGGGAAGAACGCCGACACTGGCGGTAGGTCCGGATCCCATGTCGTCCCTTCCGGATCCGATCCCCACCAATGGGAACTGTCGGATGCAATTCGATCCTGCAGGCCCATGTCAAGCCACGCCCCCCATGTCTGCCAAATTTGGTCGGTGACTGCTTCGCGAACGGAGGCGACTCAACTCGGGTCGCGTACGGCCCGCATAAAGATAGGCCAGCCATCGTCGGTAAAACGCGATGGCCGCGGCGGACCAATTGTGGACGACTGCCGCGTCTGCGATCGCTGGAAATTCCCTTACGAGCTCCGGACAGCGATTTCGCAGCGCTCGCGCGCGGAATTCCGCAAGAATGCCCGTCGTCTCGGCATCGAAATAGCCATGGGGAATTTCCGGATAGCGCTCGGATCGCCCCCCGAGAAACCGCCCGACGTCCCGGCGATATTCCCGATGTAACGCGTGCCGATCGTATTCGGGATGCCCTTGGAGGAAGAGGAACAGACTCCGGCTCTGCCGCGCGAACATGTCGGGACCGGTCTCCGGCGATCGCAACAGGATCCGATAACCCTGAGCGGCGAGCATATCCTCGGCGAGACCGTTATGCCGCGAATGCGGAACGAACCATTCCGAGGGCTGGCCCTCGACCAAGTCGTGGTCGGCCGATTTCTCGCATTTGAAAATGCCTGAAAGCTTACTGGGAAATGCATGGCGTTCGATGCCGTCGAGGTAAAGAACGGCGGCATGCGCCGCGAGGCATGACCAGATCGTCGATACCGTATGTTCATCCGCCCAATCGACAAGCCTTCCAAGAGCCGGCCAGAAGGGCTCCTCTTTCAAGCTGGGCGCCCGCGGCTCCGTGCCCGTCACAATCAATCCGTCCATATGTTCGTCCGCCACTGCGGCGATGTCTTCATAGCGTTCCGCGATCTGCGCGCGCCTTGCGTCGGAGCGCCGTACTTCGGGGAGCGCGAGGAGTCTTAGACGGACCGGCAATCCGAAAGATGCCGCACCGAGCAGGTCTCGGAACTGCTTCTCGGTACTTTCAAGCGCAGCGTCCGGCATGTTGTTCACGAGGCCGATGACGAGAGCATCGCGGTCGCTGGGCGGCAGCCTCGATTTTCGCGTAAACGGCTTGGTGTCGATCGTCTTCTCTCGGACGAGTGAGCCGGTGGTCATGCTCGGCTCCTGACCATGGCCCGGATGCCCCTCGCTGCATCCAGCGCCTGGCTCAAATCGGCGAGGATATCGTCTACGTGCTCAATGCCGACGCTTAGACGAATCATGTCTGGCGTGATGCCGGCCTTGTGCTGCTCTTCGGCCGACATTTGCCGGTGCGTTGTCGAAGCCGGATGGCAGGCCAGTGATTTGGCATCGCCGATATTGACGAGCCGTTTGACGAGTCCTAGAGCGTTGTAGAAGTTCACGGCGACTTCGAACCCGCCATGGACCCCGAAGGTCATGAGCGCGCAAGCACGGCCCCCCAGATATTTTCGCACGAGATTATGGTGAGGATGATCGTGGAAGCCGGCATAATTGACCCACGCCACACGGGAATCTAGGCGCAAGAACTCGGCGACCTTTCGTGCATTTTCCACATGGCGGTCGACGCGAAGCGCAACGGTCTCGATGCCTAGGAGCAGCAGAAAGGCATTGAATGGCGAGAGAGTCGCGCCGGTGGCTCGCAGATAGAAATTGCGGCAGCGTCCGATATAGGCAGCTGCTCCAAAATGCTCCGTGTAGACGAGGCCGTGATAGGAGGCATCGGGCTCGCTGAACATCGGGAACCGCTTGGCATGCCGCGACCACGGGAATTTCCCGCCGTCGACGATCGCACCACCAAGCGTAGTGCCATGACCTCCCAGATATTTCGTGAGTGAATGGACGACGATGTCGGCGCCATGTTCGATCGGCCGTAGCAAGATTGGACTCGCGATCGTATTGTCGACGATCAGGGGAACTCCCCTGCGGTGGCTGACATCTGCCAGCGCTTCGATATCGCAGACGTTTCCCGCCGGGTTGCCGACGCTCTCGCAGAAAACCGCGCAGGTGTCGTCGTCGATGAGCGCTGCGATCGCTTCGGCCGCATCGCTTGCTGCGAAGCGTACGGTGATACCGATCTGCGGCAAAAGATGCCCGAAAAGCGTATGGGTCGTGCCGTAGAGCTGGGGAACCGATACGATGTTTTTACCTGGTGCGGCGACATTAAGAACCGCGTAGTGCACTGCGGCTTGGCCAGAGCCCACGCACATTGCTGCCACACCCCCTTCGAGCGCGGCAATGCGCCGGTCAAGGACATCCGTGGTCGGATTGGAGATACGAGAGTACCGATATCCCTCCGCTTCGAGATTGAAAAGCGCTGCGCCGTGCTCCGCGCTATCGAAGGCATATGCGACAGTTTGATAAATCGGCACGGCGACGGCGCGTGTCGTCGGATCAGAACCGAAGCCGCCATGGATCGCGATTGTTTCGTTACGCATGTGACCTTTCGTCAACCTAAATCGCCAATTTGGGGACCGAGTTGACGAGGAGACGCTCGAATTCGGTCCACAAGGGAATGACGCGCTCGTCAGGAGCGAGATGCTGGCAGAGGGCACCGTGACCCTGCTCCGGGTCGCTATCGAACCTGACG
>JBAVMB010000334.1:0-3748 GCA_049689615.1 Allostellaceae bacterium | reverse complement strand
TGGATCCGTTCAAGCACGCGAATTTCGCCGGCACCTCCAGGCACGGCGGCGTGCTGGCGATTGCCGGCGACGACCATGGTTGTCAGTCGTCGACCACGGCGCACCAAAGCGAACAGATGTTCCTGGCGGCGATGATGCCGCTGCTCAATCCGGCGACTGTGCAGGAATATATCGACTACGGCCTTTACGGCTTCGCGCTGTCGCGCTTTGCCGGCGTGTGGACCGGTTTCAAAGCGATCTCCGAAGCGGTCGAAAGCTCGGCCTCAATCGCCATCGATCCGCAGCGGTTGAAGCTCGTGATGCCGGCGGATTTCGAAATGCCGCCGGGCGGCCTCAACATCCGCTGGCCCGACACGCCGCTGGATCAGGAGCGTCGGCTGCACGGACCGAAGATGGCGGCCGTCGCCGCCTTCGCCCGCACCAATCCGCTTGACCGGCTGGTATTCGCGCCGCCGCGCGCACGGCTCGGAATCATGGCGGCGGGCAAAGCCTATCTCGATCTGCGCCAGGCGCTCGACGATCTCGGACTGAGCGAGGCGCAATGCCTGAGACTCGGCCTGCGGCTCTACAAGGTCGGCATGGTCTGGCCACTCGAAGCCGACGGCGCGCGCCACTTTTCCGACGGGCTCGAGGAGATTTTTGTCGTCGAGGAGAAGCGCGGCTTCATCGAAGACCAGCTGATGCGCGCGCTTTACAATCTCGACGCGTCGCGCCGGCCGCGCATCGTCGGCAAAACCGACGACAGCGGCGCGCCGCTGCTGCCGAGCGCCGGCGAGTTGACGCCGACGATGGTGGCGCAGGCGCTGGTGACGCGGCTCAAGCGGCTTGATGCCGCGACGCCGGAGATCGAGCAGCGGTTGCAGCGACTGCTGTCGTTCGAGACCATTGCCGAGGCCGGCCACAAATCGGTGCGCCTGCCCTATTTCTGTGCGGGCTGTCCGCACAACACTTCGACGCGCGTGCCCGAAGGCAGCCGCGCGCTCGCCGGCATCGGCTGTCATTTCATGGCGATCTGGATGCCGCGTGCGACCTCGACCTACAGCCACATGGGCGGCGAAGGCGCCGCCTGGATCGGCCAGGCGCCATTCACCGAGGACAAGCACGTCTTCCAGAATCTCGGCGACGGCACTTATTCGCATTCCGGCTTGCTGGCGATCCGCGCCGCCGCCATTGCCGGCGTCAACATCACCTATAAGATCCTCTACAACGACGCGGTGGCGATGACCGGCGGCCAGCAGGTCGAAGGCCATCTCAGCGTCGGCCAGATCGCGCGTCAGGTCGCCGCCGAAGGCGCGAAGCAGATCGTCGTCGTCACCGACGAGCCCGACAAATATCCGAGCGGCACTTTCGCCACCGATGTCGCCGTGCGCGACCGCGACGAGCTCGATGCCGTTCAACGCGAGTTGCGGGAAATTGCAGGACTGACCATCCTGATTTACGACCAGACCTGCGCCGCCGAGAAACGCCGTCGGCGCAAGCGCGGCACCTATCCCGATCCGGCCAAGCGGGTGTTCATCAACGAGGCGGTGTGCGAAGGCTGCGGCGACTGCTCGGAGAAATCCAATTGTGTCGCGGTCAAGCCGCTGGAGACCGAATTCGGCCGTAAGCGCACGATCGATCAATCGAGCTGCAACAAGGATTATTCGTGCGTCAAAGGCTTCTGTCCGAGTTTCGTCACCGTGCATGGCGGCGAGCTGCACCGGCTCGAAGCGAAGCACCGGCAATTGCGCTCGATTGCCGAGCACATTGCAGCACTGCCGCCGCCGGCGGCGAAACCGCTGGGCGAGCCCTATAACATACTGATCGCCGGGATCGGCGGCACCGGCGTCATCACCGTCGGCGCGCTGCTCGGCATGGCGGCGCATCTCGAAGGCAAAGGCTGCTCGGTGCTCGACTTCACCGGCTTGGCGCAAAAGAACGGCGCGGTGCTGAGCCATGTGCGCCTGGCGCCCAAGCCGGACGATCTGCATGCGGTGCGGGTCGCCGCCGGCGGCGCCGATCTGGTGCTCGGCTGCGATATGGTGGTTGCCGCCAGTCCGACGGCTCTGGCGCGGATCGAACACGGGGTGACGCGCTGTGTCGTCAACAGCGACTATCAGCCGACGGCCGCTTTCGTGATGAATCCGGATGTCGATTTCGAAACCGCGGCGCTGACCAAGGCGATCAAGAACGCCGCCGGCGACGCCGGTGCTGACTTTGTCGACGCCACCGGCATCGCGACGGCGCTCCTGGGCGACAGCATCGCCGCCAATCTGTTCCTGCTGGGATACGCCGTGCAGCGCGGCCTGGTGCCGTTGAGCGCCGCAGCGATCGAACGCGCCATCGAATTGAACGGCGTCGCCGTCGAGATGAACAAGCACGCGCTCGCCTGGGGCCGTCTCGCAGCGCACGACCACGCACGCGTCGAGGCACTCGTCCATCCGGTGCCCGAAGACATGTCGAAAACGCCCAAGGGTCTTGCCGCGCTGGTCGAACGCCGCGCCACGATCCTCGCGCGGTACCAGAATGCGGGCTATGCGGCCAACTATCGCGACTTCGTCGCCAGCGTCGAACGCGCCGAGCGCGCGCGGCTCGGTCACGGCACAGCGCTCGCCGAAGCAGTCGCCGAAAATCTATTCAAGCTGATGGCCTACAAGGACGAATACGAAGTCGCGCGGCTCTATACGGATGGCACGTTCGTGAAAGAGCTGCGGCACCAGTTCGCCGGCAAGTATCGGCTTCAATTCCATCTTGCGCCGCCGACGTTCGCGAAGCGCGATCCCGTCACCGGCGAATTGCAGAAGCGCGCTTTCGGCCCGTGGGTGTTCACCGCCTTCAAGCTGCTGGCGCGGCTCAAGTTCCTGCGCGGCACCGCGTTCGATCCCTTCGGCCGCACGCCGGAGCGGCGGATAGAGCGACGCCTGATCGACGAATATCGCGCGGTCATGACCGAACTCAGTGCCGGCCTGACGCTCGCTAACCATAATCTCGCAATCGAAATCGCGCACATCCCCGAACGCATCCGCGGCTTCGGCCACGTGAAGGAGCAGGCGATCGTCGTCGCCAAGGTGCGCGAAGCGGCGCTGCTGGCGGCATTCCGGGCGCCGGCCCCGGCGGCGCACGCGGCGGAATGACTATGCGGCGGCGGCGCGGCGGGCTAATCTGACGCCTTGGCCAGGAGATCATGAGCGCTTCGCAGCCGTCTAAACGGCCCTATAGCATTGAATCCGTCGAAGTGCTGGCGGAGACGCCCGACCTGCGGATGACAGTGTTCACCGTCGGCGCCGGCGAGCAAATCCCCTGGCATTGGCACAGCAACGTGTCCGACACCTATTTCGGCATGGCGGGCGTCACCGTCGTCGAGACCCGGACGCCGGCCGCGCACTTCGAGATCGCCCCCGGCCAGACCGCGGTGGTGCCGCCCAAGCGGGCGCATCACGTTTCGGGCAAAGACGGCGGCCGCTGCAAATTCGCCATCCTGCAAGGGATCGGCGCGTACGACTTCAATCTGGTAGGCAAATCATGAACCGATCGCTGCGTTATTTCCTGCTCGGCGCCGGCAGCGCCGTGCTCGTCCTTGCCGCCTTCGCGGCCGGCGTGACCATCGCCGCGCCCGAACAGGGCGGCGCGTCGAAAATGCTCGCGCTCTACACCGAAGTGTTCAACGAGGTGAAGGCGAACTACGTAAAGCCGGTGCCCGACCAGAAGCTGGTCGAAGGCAGCATCCAGGGCATGCTGGCCGCGCTCGATCCGCATTCGAGCTACATGG
>JBAVMB010000333.1:0-2169 GCA_049689615.1 Allostellaceae bacterium | reverse complement strand
CTTCGAGCGTCACCAGCCCGTCGTAACGGCCGATGCCATGGTCGGCGTGGACGACAAGATCGCCAAGCGTCAATGTCGCGATTTCGGCGACGAACTGGTCGAGATTCGTGCGCCGGCGCGCCGGCCGCGCCAAACGGTCGCCGAGAATGTCCTGCTCGGTGACGAGCGTCGCATCGCCGGCGACGTAGCCGCGCTCGAGCGGCAGCACCGCTAGCCCGACGTGACCCTTCGGCAGGTCGATGAAGCCTTGCCAGAATTCAACGAAAACCGGCTCGGCAATGCCGTGATCCTTCATCACCGTCTTGAGACGCTCGGCCGAGCCGGTGCTGTAAGCGACGATCAGTGCGCGGCGTCCCGCAGCGGCTTCGGCATCGAGCTGCTGGCGCACCACATCGAACAGATTGACGTTGGGATCGGCGCGCGCCGCGCTGAAATCCAGCCCCGGCCGCGCACCGGCATTGAACAATGTGACGCTTTCGGGCGCGCCGAATGGCGACAGCTGCGCGACGCGGCGGTTGGCCAGCGCTTCAGACCAATCCTTGTCGCCGAGGTACAGCAGTTCGGGCCGCAGCGGCCGATAGACCGGTGCCGCGCCGAGCACACCGCGCGTGACCGGTGCCGTCTCGCGCGCATTGTAAAAATCCGCAATAGCGACGATCCGTTCGCCACGGACCTCTTCCGCCTGATGGTCGAGGACGATGTCGGTGCCGGGCAGATAATCGAAGAGCGTGTCGAGGCTTTCGTAGAACAGCGGCAGGAAATGCTCCATGCCCGCATGGCGTCGACCTGCGCTGACCGATCCGTACAGCGGATCGTCCTGTACGCCGGTGCCGAACTCTTGCCGGTAGCGCGAGCGGAAGCGCTCGATCACCCGCTGGTCGAGCAGCACTTCGCTCATCGGCTTGAGATCGGCGCGTTCAAGCGCACCGGCGCTACGTTGACTCAGCGGATCGAACGAGCGGATCGCCTCGAGCCGGTCGCCGAAGAAATCGAGCCGCAAAGGCGCTGGCGCACCCGACGGGTAGAGATCGATCAGGCCGCCGCGCACCGCATACTCGCCCGCCTCGCGCACCGTCTCGGCGCGATTGTAACCGTTGCGCTCAAGAAAGGCCTTGAGCCGGTCGAGCGGCATATCGCTGCCGCGTTCGAGAATCAGCGTGCGTTCGGCAAAGAGCTTTCGGGGCGGCACGCGCTGGATCGCGGCGTTGACCGTCGTCAGAACAATCCGTGGCTTGCCGTCGCCGTGCGCCAGCTCGGCAAGCGTCGCGATGCGCCGCGAGACGATTTCGGGATTGGGCGAGACGCGATCGTACGGCAGGCAGTCCCAGGCCGGGAACGTCCGCACTTCGATCTCGGGATAAAAGAATCCCAACGCGGCACGCATACGCGCCATTCGGCCGTCGTCGCGCCCAACATGGATCAAGGTGCGGCCGGCGCGCGCAACCAGGCCGCCGAGGACGAAGGCGTCGTGACCTTCCGGCGCGTTGGCGAGAACGAGGCGCTCGCTGCGCGGCGGCGCGTCAATGAAGGCGTTGAGTGTGCTCAAGGGCGGAACCGGAAAGCAAGTAGCAGGCGCAGCACCGCTCCGTCGTGCGGCGGCTTGACGCGGCCGTAGATCCAGTCGAACAGCGTGTCGTCGTCCGCGGCGAGGATGGATTCGTACTCCGCGAGCTCGGCCTCGCTGAAATTTGGCAAATAGTGGTCCGCGAAAGCGCCCAGGAAGAGGTCGCTTTCTTTGGTGCCGCGATGGCGGCTTTGGTAGAGCAGCCGCTTGCGCTGCTTCTCCACCCCGTCTTCTTGCTGTGCCATAGCGGGGCTGTCTCGGCGCGGGATATTGCGCTGTATTTCGCGGCATACAAGCGCCAAAGACGCATCGGCCCATGCGGCGCCGGGATGACAGGCGATGGAGCGCCTGTTAGAAAGCGAGCGCAGGGAGGACGCGGATGGCCAACAAGCCCTACATCGTCGCGCTCGAAGAACATTATCACGACCCGCAAATCACGGCGCTGACGCAACTCGAAGGCCGCAAGAATCCCGAACTGGCCAAGCGGCTCGACGATCTCGGCGAACTCCGCATCAAGGAAATGGACGAGGCCGGCATCGACTATCAGGTGCTGTCGCTCGGCGCGCCGGCGACCCACCGCCTGCCGGCGGAGTCCGCGCTGCAGG
>JBAVMB010000332.1:0-4327 GCA_049689615.1 Allostellaceae bacterium | reverse complement strand
AAACCGCGATTCGGACGCGGACCTCTCTCGGTCCGGGCTCGGGCGCCGGCATCTCGCCGATTACCAGCACGTCGCGCGCCGGGCCGGTTTTCTCGTACCAAGAGGCCTTCATGGCCGCGAGCTTAGGCGAGCCGATGCCGCGCGCCAATATCGCGCCTGCCTGCCTGCTGTGGCAGGATTACGCTTACGCGATGAATGGCGGAGCGGCTGAGCGAATGACATCCGTACGGGCGTTGAAATCCAAGGCCAGCAGCGGGGCCGGCTCGGTGGTCGCGCGGCTTGACGCCGAAGTCGACGCTTTCGTCCGGCGCACGCGTTTCTTCCACGAGCCGATAACGCGCGGCCGCGCCGCGATGTTCGTTTTCCAGCACCGTCAGAATACTCGGCACCGGAATTCGGTTCTCAAGCTGCGCGTCGCCACCAACTGTCCAGATTGGGACATCCGACTCCGCATCATCGGCGCCTGCGCCGAGGAGATCATCGCCGACCACGAGCACGGCGGTGGCCGGCCACATTGGGCGATCCTTGAAGAGCTTGGCATCAAGATCGGCTTGACGCGCGATGCCATCCGCAACGCGCGGCTCTTAGCCTCGACGCAAATGGCCTGGCTGGCGTGGGACGCGCTAATGTCCAATCGGCCGTGGCTCGAAGGCCTGGTCGCCAATACCTGCGCCGAGCGCGCCAATATTCCAGGTTACGGCGAAGGTATCCTGCGCAAGCACGGCTGGTTCGGTCTCGAACGACAGCGTTGGGGCAAGCTCTTCGGCCTCGCCGACGACGATCTCGAATTCTTCGAACTGCATGAAGCCGCCGACATCGCGCATTCGGATCTCGGCTGGAAGACTATCGCCGAGCAGGCCGAGCTCCAGGGCGCTGCCGACGCCGTGGTGCAGGCCTGTCGCATCAACCTGGTGGTGTGGGAGAATTATCTCCACGGCATCGCCGGTGGCGGCGATGCGCTCGAACGCGGCCGCGAACCAAATTATGTCTGAGTGACGAGCGCTCCCAACCGCAAGTGGCGGAGCGAGCAACGGGCGAGGGGTCATGATGCTGGTCGATTGTCGTGACAAATCCGAAGTCGAAGCCGCACGGACAGTGGTTGCCCAATACGACGCGCTCGCGCCCGGCGAGCGCGCCGAGGCGCTGCTGGCGGATTATCCGCAACACACGCGAATGTGGCTGCTGGAAGCCGGCATCCGTCACGTGCCGACGCGCGATCCCGACGGCACGTGGCATCTTGCCTTCGTCCGCGGTCTGTCGCCGACGCTCGGCAAGCCGACGGGCTTCCACCACTTGGCGGCGCGGAGCGACGGATCGATCTGGGCCTGTCAGCGCAGCCCGATTGTCGCGCGGATCGACGGCGGTACACGCCGCATTGCGGCCGTCGCGCGGGCACTCAAGTCCGGCTCGCACCTTGCCCTGGACGAAAACGCCGACCAGGTCATCGTCGCCGATCCGGCGGCCGGCGAATTGGTCGCGCTGCGCTCTTCCGACCTTGCGGTTACGCATCGTTGGGCGGCACCCGGTGGCCCGCAGCTGCCGCTGGTGACGCCGGACGGCATTATCTGTGTCACCGGTGGCGCCACCGGCACTTTGACCATCGTCCGGCCCGAGGCCGGCGGTTACGTCACGCAGACGGTGGAAGTTGGCTCGACGCCGCACGATCCGGCGCTCTCGAGCGACGGCCAATATGCGTTCGTGCCGTGCATGGGCGCGACCGGTCTGGCCAAGGTGCGACTGTCCGACGGCGCGGTTGTCGGCCGTTGTGCCGTCGGCGACGGCCCTTCGCATGCCAAGGCGGATCACTGCCGCAAGCGCATCTACGTCGCCAACAGTTGGGACGGCACCCTGACAGCACTCGATGAAGACGGGAGCGTGGTCGCGTCGGTCGCAAGCGGACGCTGGGCGCACGCCGTATGCCTGACGCCGGACGGCAGCCAGATCTGGGTTGCGAACTTCCTCGACGACACGGTCGCGGTGTTCGATGCCGCAAGCATGAAGCGGGTGGCGCTGATCGAGACCGAGGCCTATCCGCACGGGCTCGATATCTCGCCCGACGGCAGGCGCGCGGTGGTGACCGGCTTTGCCGCTGACCACGCGCGGGTCTTCGAGGTGCCGAGCGGCAAGCTGCTGGGGCGCGTCCAAATCGGCCGCGGCGGCGCGCACACGGGCTTCGTCGACAACAGCCGCATGGCGGTGGTGTCCTGCTCGGTCGCGGATCACCTCGCCTGCGTCGATCTCGGCACCGATACGGTGGTCGGCCGGATCGTCCTTGGCAACGCCTAGGCGACGAGCGGCCGCTCAGCTCTTGAGTGGCGGATAGTTGCGCGAGAACACCGGCTCTTCGAGGAACTTCTTCGGATCGTAATGCCAGAATTGGCTGACGTTGGGATAGCTCTTGATCGTCACGTTCATGAGCTTGCCGTCCCGTTTCTCGACCCGACGGATATAGACCGTGAAGACCAGATTGCCGTCTTCGTCGAACTTGACCGGTCCGCGCGGCGTCTCAGTCAGCGACACGGCACGGATCGCTTTGATCAGTGCATCGCGATCGTCGACCTTGCCGCCGGTCGTCTTGAGTGCGGCTTCGAGAATCTGGCCGTTGACGTAGAGCGCCGCCGCATAGAATCCGATCGGGATATCGGCGCCGTAATATTTCTTCATCGCGGCGATGAAGCGCCGGTTGGCCTCGGTCTTGAGATCGAGCGTATAGGGGATCGAATTGATCAGGCCGATCGCTTCGTCGCCGAAATTGCGCATGATGCTATCGTCGGCGACGGTCGAACCGCCGAGCAGCGGCAGCTTGAAGCCCTGGTCGCGATATTGCCGCGTGAACTTGATCGGATTGGCGCCAGCATAGACCTGCACCACGACGTCGACGGCGTGGGGATCGATCTGCGCGAGATAGGGTGTGTAGTCGGGCGTATTGAACGGCGACCACAGTTTCTTGACGAGGTGCCCGCCATCGTCCTCGTAGACTTTCTGGAAGCCGCCGACCTGCTCGTAGCCGAAGGCGAAATCGTCGCCGAGCGTGATCGCGCGTTTGAGCTTCATCTCTTTGATCGCGTAGTCAGCCAGCGGGTAAAGGCACTGGGCCGAGCTGTCCGAGGTGCGCACCTGATAGAAATTGCGGTGCCGCTGCGTCAGGTCCTCGGCGCCGCCGAAACCCATGGTCGGCACCTTGTTCTGGCCGAGATAATCCTCGATCGCCAGCCACTCGAAGGCGGCGAGGGGGCCCATGATCAGGTCCACCTTGTCGCGCTCGACCAGTTCGATGGCCTTGGTCTTGGCGACCGCAGGCTGGCCCGCCGTATCGGCGACGATCAGGTCGACCTTGCGGCCGGCGAGGGTGAAGTTCTTTTCCTTGAGGAAGCAGGTAATGCCTTCTTCGAGGTGAATCCCGCCGGCGGCGAGGCCACCGGTCTTCACCGTCATCAGGCCGATCTTGATCGGCGCCTGCTGCGCGATCGCAGGCATCGGCAACGTCGCCGCGCCGGCGATTGCGGCCGTGCCGGCCATGAATGCCCGGCGATCCAATGTCTTGGTCATGTCGGTCCTCCCCGTGGGCTGCGCGCACTTACCGGCGCGTGCGTTTATTGCCGCCAGTATAGGTTCGGATGCTGAAGTCCGCCAACGGCTGCGGCGGCCGCACGGTCGCGCGGTGAAACCATCTTGCCCACGCAGTTCCCACCCGCCTCTGAAGTTCGGAACCCTCGTCTTTGGCGCGCGGATTTCGTACAACGGGCGCCGTCATGGATGCCCTGACCGCCCTGACCACCCGCGTCTCGCCGGCGGCACTTGATGCGCCCGGGCCGCCAGCCGACGTGCTGCAGAAGATCCTTGAGGCGGCGGTTGCCGCGCCTGATCACGGTCGCATGCGACCGTGGCGCTTCATCCTCATCGAAGGAGCGGCGCGGGAGAAATTTGGCGCCTTGCTCGCCGAATCGCTGCAACGTCGCGAGCCGGCGGCGCCTGCTGGAAAGCTCGAAACCGAGCGCAAAAAGGCGCTGCGCGCGCCGCTGATCATTGTCGTCGCAGCGGTAGTGCAGGCGGGCGCCAAGGTTCCCGAAATCGAACAGCTGGTGGCCGTTGGCGCTGCAGCCCAGAATATGCTCGTGGCCGCGTACGCGCTCGGCTTCGGCGGCTTCTGGCGCACCGGCGCGAACGCTTACGATCCGGCGATGAAACGCGCCCTCGGTTTCGCCGAAACTGACGCGATAATCGGATTTCTCTATTTGGGCACGACCAAGACGCCTGGTCCGCCACGCCGTAACGACGCGGACTCAGTTACCCGTCGCTGGGCGGGTTGAATTGGCCGCAGCAATTT
>JBAVMB010000331.1:0-5929 GCA_049689615.1 Allostellaceae bacterium | reverse complement strand
GCAACGAGCTTCTCCTTCTCGGCCGGCACGACGAGGTCGTCCTTGCCGAACGAGATGCCGGCCTTGCACGCCTGGGTGAAGCCCAACGCCATCAGCCGGTCGCAGAAGATCACGGTCTCCTTCTGGCCGCAGTGGCGATAGACCTGGTCGATGACGTTGGTGATCTCCTTCTTGGTCAGGAGGCGGTTCACCACGTCGAAGCTGACGTTCGGATGATCAGGCAGAATCTCCGACAGCAGCATGCGGCCCGGCGTCGTCACGACAGTCTGGAAGATCGTCTCGCCGTTGGCGTCCTTAACCGGCCGGCGCGCGCGGATGCGCGTGTGCAGCGAGATCGTCTTGGCCTCAAGGGCGCGTTCGATCTCGGCCGAGTCGGCGAAATACGGAATGCGGTGGAAGGTGACGCTCTCCTTCTTCCGCAGCTGCTCGAAATTGGCGACCTTGCCGGACTTCAGCGGATCGGCACGGTCCTCGCGGTCGAGCAGCACGACGTAATGCGCCTCGACGGCCTGACGCAGCTCGTCGATCGTGCGGAACTTCACCTCTTCGCCCATCCAATCGGCGCGCTCGAGCGTGATGTAGTAGAGGCCGAGCACGATGTCCTGCGACGGCACGATGATCGGCTTGCCGTTCGCTGGCGACAGGATGTTGTTGGTCGACATCATCAGCACGCGCGCTTCGAGCTGGGCTTCGAGCGACAGCGGCACGTGCACAGCCATCTGGTCGCCGTCGAAGTCGGCGTTGAACGCGGTGCAGACCAGCGGATGCAGCTGGATCGCCTTGCCTTCGATCAGGATCGGCTCGAAGGCCTGGATGCCCAGGCGGTGCAACGTCGGCGCGCGGTTCAGCAGCACCGGATGCTCGCGGATCACCTCTTCGAGGATGTCCCACACCTCGGGCCGCTCTTTCTCGACCATGCGCTTCGCCGCCTTCACCGTGCTGGCGAGGCCGTAAAGCTCGAGCTTGGAGTAGATGAATGGCTTGAAGAGCTCGAGCGCCATCTTCTTCGGCAGGCCGCATTGATGCAGCTTGAGCTCGGGACCAACGACGATCACCGAACGGCCGGAATAGTCGACGCGCTTGCCGAGCAGGTTCTGGCGGAAGCGGCCCTGCTTGCCCTTGAGCATATCAGACAGCGATTTGAGCGGCCGCTTGTTGGCGCCGGTGATGACGCGGCCGCGGCGGCCGTTGTCGAACAGCGCATCGACCGCCTCCTGCAGCATGCGCTTTTCGTTGCGCACGATGATGTCGGGCGCGCGCAGCTCAATGAGGCGCTTCAATCGGTTATTGCGGTTGATGACGCGGCGATAAAGATCGTTCAGGTCCGAGGTCGCGAACCGGCCACCGTCGAGCGGCACCAACGGGCGCAGCTCGGGCGGAATTACCGGCACGACGTCCAGGATCATCCACTCCGGCCGGCTGTTCGACTGGATGAATGCCTCGATCAGCTTCAGCCGCTTAACGAACTTCTTGCGCTTGGCCTCGGATGAGGTCTCGCGCAGATCTTCGCGCAGCTTCACCTGCTCGGTCTCGAGGTTGATCGCCTCGAGCATCTTCTTGAGCGCCTCGGCGCCGATCGACGCCTGGAAGCCTTCCTCGCCGAACTCGTCCTGCGCTTTGAGGTACTCTTCCTCGTTCAGCACCTGATGCAGCTTCAACGGCGTCAGGCCCGGCTCGGTCACGACGAAGCTCTCGAAATAGAGCACGCGCTCCAGATCCTTCAGCGTCATGTCGAGCAGCAGGCCGATGCGCGACGGCAACGACTTGAGGAACCAGATGTGCGCGACCGGCGAGGCAAGCTCGATATGGCCCATGCGCTCGCGCCGTACCTTGGACAGCGTGACTTCGACGCCGCACTTCTCGCAGACGATGCCGCGATACTTCATGCGCTTGTACTTGCCGCACAGGCACTCGTAGTCCTTGATCGGCCCGAAAATGCGGGCGCAGAACAGGCCGTCCCGTTCCGGCTTGAAGGTGCGGTAATTGATCGTCTCGGGCTTCTTGATCTCGCCGAACGACCAGGACCGGATGCGCTCGGGGCTCGCGATCGAGATGCGAATCTGATCGAAGCTCTGCGGCGTCGAGACCTGGCCGAAGACGTTCATCAACTCGTTCATTGAACGATCCCTTCTCTCGAAACTTGCGTCAGGCGATCAATAAGTGCGCTGTTCGAGCTCGACATTGAGCCCGAGCGAACGCAGCTCTTTGACCAGCACGTTGAAGGATTCGGGAATGCCCGCCTCGAAGTTGTCGTCGCCGCGGACGATCGCCTCGTAGACCTTGGTGCGGCCCGACACGTCGTCGGACTTCACCGTCAGCATTTCCTGCAGCGTATATGCGGCGCCGTAGGCTTCGAGCGCCCAGACTTCCATTTCACCGAAGCGCTGGCCGCCGAACTGCGCCTTGCCGCCGAGCGGCTGCTGCGTCACCAGGCTGTAAGGCCCGATCGAACGCGCGTGGATCTTGTCATCCACCAGATGGTGCAGCTTCAGCATATAGATGTAGCCGACGGTGACGCGTTGATCGAACGGCTCGCCGGTGCGGCCGTCGACCAGCGTGACCTGGCCAGAGGCCTCGAGACCGGCTTCCTTCAGCATGGTGACGATGTCGTCCTCGCGCGCGCCGTCGAACACCGGACTCGCCACCGGAATGCCGTGCCGGAGGTTTTCGGCGAGTTCGAGGATCTGGCCGTCTTCCATGTCCTTGATATCGTCGCGGTCGGTCTTGTCGACATAGACCTGGTTCAGGACGCGGCGCACTTCGCGGGTCTGGTTGTTCTGCCGGCGCGCCTTGTCGACGATCTCGCCGATCTGGCGGCCGAGATTGGCGCAGGCCCAACCGAGATGCGTTTCGAGAATCTGGCCGACGTTCATCCGGCTCGGCACGCCGAGCGGATTGAGCACGATGTCGACCGGCGTGCCGTCCTGCAGGTACGGCATGTCCTCGACCGGCATGATGCGCGAGATCACGCCCTTGTTGCCGTGACGACCGGCCATTTTGTCGCCGGGCTGAAGCTTGCGCTTCACCGCGACGAAGACCTTGACCATCTTCATCACGCCAGGCGGCAGCTCGTCGCCGCGTTGCAGCTTTTCGACCTTGTTCTCGAAGCGGTGCTGAAGCACGCCAATGGAATCGTCCATCAGCTTCTTCAGACCTTCGATCTCGGCCATGCGCTTGTCGCTTTTGACCTCGAACTGCTTCCACTGGTGGGGCGAGAACTCGGACAGCACGGTCTCATTGACCCGGCCGCCCTTGAAGCCCTTGGGGCCCGAAGTCGCTTCCTGACCGACGAGCAGCTCCTTGAAGCGCGCGTGGAAGCTGCGCTCGAGGATGGTGCGCTCGTCGTCGCGGTCCTTGGCGAGGCGCTCGATCTCGGCGCGCTCGATCGCCAGTGCACGCTCGTCCTTGTCGACGCCGCGGCGCGAGAAGACGCGAACTTCCACGATGGTTCCGGAAACGCCCGGCGGCAGCCGCAGCGAGGTGTCGCGCACGTCCGACGCCTTTTCGCCGAAGATCGCACGCAACAGCTTCTCTTCCGGCGTCATCGGCGATTCGCCCTTCGGCGTCACCTTGCCGACTAGAATGTCGCCCGGCTTGACGTCGGCACCGATATAGACGATGCCCGCCTCGTCGAGGTTCTTGAGTGCTTCCTCGCCGACGTTCGGAATGTCGCGGGTGATTTCCTCCTGGCCGAGCTTGGTGTCGCGCGCCATCACCTCGAATTCCTCGATGTGGATCGAGGTGAAGACGTCGTCCGACACAATCCGCTCGGAAATGAGGATCGAGTCCTCGAAGTTGTAGCCGTTCCACGGCATGAACGCGCACAGCACGTTGCGGCCGAGCGCCAGCTCGCCGAGTTGCGTCGACGGGCCATCGGCAATCACGTCGCCGGCCTTGACGACATCGCTGACGCGCACCAGCGGCCGCTGCGTGATGCAGGTGTTCTGGTTCGAGCGCTGGAACTTGAGCAAGTTGTAGATGTCGACGCCCGGCGATTCCGTCGAAGTGTCTTCGGTCGCGCGGATGACGATGCGCATGCCGTCGACCTGGTCGACGATGCCGGCGCGGCGCGCGATGATGGTGACGCCGGAATCGCGCGCCACCGTCTCTTCCATGCCGGTGCCGACGAGCGGCGCCTCGGCGCGGATCAGCGGCACCGCCTGGCGCTGCATGTTCGAGCCCATGAGCGCGCGGTTGGCGTCGTCGTTCTCGAGGAACGGGATCAACGCCGCGGCGACCGAGACGAGCTGCTTCGGCGACACGTCCACGAACTCGATGTCCTGTGGCCGCGCCATGACGAAGTCGCCCGCCTTGCGGCAGTTGGTCAGGTCAGCCTTGACGCGGCCGTGGCCGTCGGTCTCGACGTTGGCCTGGGCGATGGCGTAACGGCCCTCTTCCATGGCGGAGAGATAGACCACCTCGTCGGTGACCTTGCCGTTGACCACGCGTCGGTACGGGCTCTCGATGAAGCCGTACTGATTGACGCGGGCATAGGTCGCCAGGCTGTTGATCAGGCCGATGTTTGGGCCTTCGGGCGTCTCGATCGGGCAGATGCGGCCGTAATGCGTCGGATGCACGTCGCGCACCTCGAAGCCGGCGCGCTCGCGCGTCAGGCCGCCCGGCCCAAGAGCCGAAAGACGCCGCTTGTGCGTGATCTCGCTCAGCGGATTGGTTTGATCCATGAACTGCGACAGCTGCGACGAGCCGAAGAACTCGCGCACCGCGGCCGCCGCCGGCTTGGCGTTGATCAGATCGTGCGGCATCACGGTGTCGATCTCGACCGAGCTCATGCGCTCGCGGATCGCGCGCTCCATGCGCAGCAGGCCGATGCGATACTGATTTTCCATCAGCTCGCCGACCGACCGCACGCGGCGATTGCCGAGATGGTCGATGTCGTCGATCTCGCCGCGGCCGTCCTTGAGCTCGACCAAGACCCTGAGGATGGCGAGGATGTCGTCCTTGCGCAGCGTGCGCACGGTATCCTCGGTTTTCTGACTCAGCCGCGAGTTCATCTTGACGCGGCCGACCGCCGAAAGGTCGTAACGCTCGCCGTCGAAGAACAGGCTGTTGAACAGTGCCTCGGCGGTCTCGAGCGTCGGCGGCTCGCCAGGACGCATGACGCGATAGATGTCGATGAGCGCTTCCTCGCGCGCCGAGTTCTTGTCGATCAGCAGCGTATTGCGAATGTACGGGCCGCCGCTGGCCTGGTCGACGCCGACCGCCGGCACTTCGGCGATGTTGGCACCTTCGATCGTTTGCAGCAACTGCTCGGTGATCTCGTCGCCGGCTTCGGCATAGATCTCGCCAGTCTCCTCGTTGATGAGGTCGATGGCGATGAACCGGCCGATCAGGTCTTCGGAACTGGTCTGGATTTCCTTCAGCCCGTCGTCGAACAGCTTCTTCGCCAGGCGCGGCGGCAGCTTCTCGCCGGCCTCGAGCTTGACCTTGCCGGTGCGGGCGTCGATCAAGTCCTGCGTCAGCTTGTGGCCACGGTACCGGCTCGGATCGAACGGCGCCTTCCAGCCGCCCTTGGTGTTCTTGCCCGGCTTGATGCGCGAGAACACGGTCGGCGTATAGAAATAGGCAAGGATCTCTTCCTTCGACATGCCATGCGCCTCGGTCGGCAGCAGTGGCTTGCTTTCGGCGGCGCGCTCGCGGCGCAGCTTCTCGGTCGCGGCGCCGTCGAGCGCCAGCAGCAGCGTCGTCACCGGCAGCTTGCGGCGCCGGTCGATGCGGACATAGAGGTGGTCCTTGGCGTCGAACTCGAAATCGAGCCAGGAGCCGCGATACGGAATGACGCGCGCGGCGAACAGGTACTTGCCCGAGGAATGGGTCTTGCCCTTGTCGTGGTCGAAGAACACGCCGGGCGAACGGTGCATCTGGGAAACGATGACGCGCTCGGTGCCGTTGATGATGAAGGTGCCGTTCT
>JBAVMB010000330.1:0-1501 GCA_049689615.1 Allostellaceae bacterium | reverse complement strand
TTTGTACCCTGTAGCGAAGCTTGCGCCAAAGCGCGATCTAGTAGAAGCGCGATTCACCGGGCGGACGCGTCTTCCAGCGCCGATGAATCCAGTTCCAGTGATCCGGATGCGCACGGACCATCTGCTCGAGCGTGTCGCTGTATTGCTGCGTGTACTCGCGCACCGCCGCCTCGCGGTCGCGCCGCTTCTCGGGATAGAAGGCCGGCAGAATCGTGATCTTGTGATGCACACTATCACCCTGGCGCACCATGAACACCGGCATCACCGGCGCGCCGGTTGCGATTGACAGCCGCGCGATACCGTCGCTGGTCGAGGCCGGCAGCCCGAAAAAATCCACGAACACGCCCTTGCGCACGTCGAGGTCGAGCGCGATCGCGATCATCCAGTTCTGCCGCAGCATCCGCATCATCTCGCGCCCGCCTGCCTTGCGCTCGATGATGCGGTTGCCGTAGCGCACCCGCTGGGTCGCAATCGCGGCGTCGATCAGCGGATTGCGCAGCGCGCGATGCACGATCGCGAGGCGGTAGCCGTAAACCGATTGCGCAATCTGCATCAGCTCGAAATTCCCGTAATGCCCGGTCAGCACGAACAAGCCGCGGCCGTTCGAGCGGCGCTCGGCCTCGTCCCAGTTTTCTTTGCCGTCGTAAGTGGCGACCTGTTCGACGTTGGCGCGGCTGAGCTCGGGCAAGTGCGTCCATTCGGCCAGCACCCGTCCCCAGCTGCGATACATCTTGCGCAGGATGGTCAGGCGCGCCGCGGGAGTCATCTCGGGGAAGGCGATTTCCAGATTTTTGATCGCGATCGGCCGGTTCGGCCGATCGAAATTCATCGCCCATCCGCCCAGCCGCGCGCCCGCGCGCACCGCCCGCTCCAACGGCATCGCACGCAGCGCCGCCGTCACGGCGGTGATCCCCGTATATTCGATGCGCGCCTTAACCGGACCGATTTGCCTCGCCATGTCTGAACTCTAGAGTCTCAAAGCCTGCCAGTCTGATAGTTCGCCCACAATGCGTTCGCGATCCTCGCCGCGTCGGCGCGGATTCCGTATTTCACAAAATATCCGCATACGTTTTCAAGATCGCGCCCCAGCAACAACCGCGCCTTCGGATTGATCCGCGGGTCAACCGCCTGCGGAAAATCGATCGCGACGATTCGCTCGTTCCAGTAAAGCAGGTTGTACGGCGACAAGTCGCCATGCACCAGATGGTTCGCGAGCCACAAGGTGACGTTGTCGATAATCTGCCGCAGAAATTTGTCCGCTTGCTCGCGCGGCAGCGCGACCCGATTGAGCATCGGCGCGGCCGCCTGCTCGTCGCCGAAGTATTCCATCAGGATCGCGCCATTCGACCGCGTAAACACCTCGGGCACGTCGGCGCCTGCCGCATGCAACATCCGCATCGTCTGAAATTCGGCGTTGATCCACGCCCCATACTGCACGTCGCGCCCCTGCCGGGTCTTGTTCGCGAGCGCGCGCCGGGTGCGGGTTTCCATCGCCGCGTCG
>JBAVMB010000329.1:0-6285 GCA_049689615.1 Allostellaceae bacterium | reverse complement strand
GGTTCCTCGCCGACCTCGCCGCGCTCGGCACGGAACCGGCGGTGCGCGCCGCGCGCGAGGCCACGGCCGACTGGCGGCGGCGCTGCGATGCCGTCGAGCCGGTGTCGTGGAACGCGGAAATCCTGGGCGATCGCTTGTTCGCCTGGATCGCGCATCACGATCTGCTCGCGGCGCCGCCGCAGGACCCGGAATTCCGCGCCGCCTTGCTGATGAGCCTGGCGCGGCAGGCGCGCTATCTGCACCGCACCTGGCGACAGGCAACCGGCATCGGCCGGCTGCGGGCGTTGCGCGGCCTGGTCGCCGCCTTGGCCGCGACGCGCGACCAGAGGCGGCTTGCCAAAGCCTGCGCCCGTTTGTCGGCGGAGGCGAAAGCACAGATTCAACCCGACGGTGGCCATTTGTCGCGCAGCCCGGGACAGCAGCTGGCGGCACTGATGCTGCTGATCGACGCGCGCGACGCGCTGAGCGCAGCCAGCGCCGAAATTCCCAAGGCGCTGATGGACGCGATCGACCGCGCCGCGCCGATGCTGCGTTTCTTCCGGCACGGCGACGGCGGGCTGGCGCTGTTCAACGGCGCGGCGGCCGGCGACGTCGAGTTGATCGACCTGGCGTTGCAGCGCTCCGCCGCCAAGGGGCGGCCGCCGGGACACGCGCCGCAGACCGGCTACGAGCGGCTGCAAGCCGGGCGCAGTTTGGTGCTGTTCGATTGCGGTGTCTTGCCGCCGCCGCCTTATGACAGCGATGCCCATGCCGGCGCGCTCGCCTTCGAGTTCAGCCACGGACGCGAGCGGCTCATCGTCAATTGCGGCGCCTATCGCGGCGCCGACTTGCAATGGCGGGCTGCCATGCGCGCGAGCGCGGCGCATTCGACGCTGATCGTCGCCGACACCGCTTCGGCGACTCTCGAGCACGGGGGTTTCGTCACGCGGCCCGAGGTCAAGGCGCAGCGCAACGAGCAGGATGGCAATATCTGGGTCGGCGGCAGCCACACCGGCTATGTGCCGAATTTCGGCCTACGGCACGAACGCGAGCTGTACCTGGCGGCGGACGGCGACGATCTGCGCGGCGAGGACCGGCTGGTGGTCGTCGGCAACGGCCCGCCGCGCGGCCACGGCTTCGCCATCCGCTTCCATCTGCATCCCGACGTGCAGGCGTCGACGACGCAGGACGGCAACGCCGTGGTGCTGAAATCGCCGAGCGGCGTGTTCTGGCGGCTGAAGGCGGCGGGCGCGGTGATGAATCTCGCCGAGAGCGTCTATCTCGGCGACGGCGCGGTGCGCAAGACGCAGCAGGTGGTGCTCGACGGCCACGCCGGCTCGACCGGCGCCGCGGTCAAATGGGCCTTGAAACGCGAAGCCAAGAAGGGCGAAAAACCGACCGAGGCGTAAGGATTTGAGCGAGCGAGCCGGATTTTTCCAAGGTACCGAGATGCCCACATCCGGATGGTGGCCGGTGTTGTGGCCCGATCCCGCTGCCGTGCTCGCCACCATGGGAATCGAACGCGGCTTCGACGTGATCGATCTGTGCTGCGGCGACGGCTGGTTCACCGCGCCGTTGGCGGCGATGGCGAGCCACGTCGTCGCCATCGACCTCGATCCCAAGTTTCTCGACATGGCGCAGGTGCGCGTATCGGCGGCGGGCGCGACCAACGTCGCCTTTGTCGAAGGCGATGCGTACAACCTCGCCGCTTTGGTGCCGCGGACGGTCGATTATGTGCTGATCGGCAACGCCTTCCATGGCGTACCGGAGCCGACGCGGCTCGCCGAAGCGGTGCGCCGCGTGCTCAAGCCGGGCGGCCATTTCGGCGTCATCAATTGGCACAAGCGGCCGCGCGAGGAGACCCAGGTGTCGGGCGAGCCGCGTGGACCGCGCACCGAACTCCGCCTGTCGCCGGAGGAGACCGTAGCGCGCGTTGCTCCGGCGGGATTGACGCTGTCCCGAATCGTGCAATTGCCGCCCTATCATTACGGCGCGATCTTCGTCCGCTGACCTTGCGTGGCGTCCGGCGCGGCCTTATGGTCGCGCTGCCTTTTGCGCGGAAATCCCATGTCCGAACCCCGCCTTCGCCCGATCCGACGGGCGCTGATTTCGGTTTCCGACAAGGCCGGCCTCATACCCTTCGCCCAGGCGCTCGCGCGGCACAAAGTGGCGCTCGTCTCGACGGGGGGCACCGCCAAGGCGCTGGCCGATGCCGGACTCGCCGTCGAGGAAGTGGCATCCGTCACCAAGTTTCCCGAGCTGCTCGACGGCCGGCTCAAGACGCTGCATCCGGCGATCCACGGCGGTATCCTGGCCAAACGCGGCGAGCGCGCGCACATGGACGCGATCGCCAAGCACGGCATCGCCCCGCTCGATCTCGTCGTGGTCAATCTCTATCCCTTCGCCGCGACGGTCGCACGCGGCGCGCCGTTCGACGAATGCGTCGAGAATATCGACATCGGCGGGCCGTCGCTGATCCGCGCCGCCGCCAAGAACCACGCCGACGTCGCGGTCGCGACCGATCCGGCGGATTACGATGCGATCGTCCACGAGCTGGATGCGCACCAGGGCGCGACGACGCTGGCGCTGCGCCGCAGCCTGGCGCAACGCGCTTTCGCCCGCACCGCGGCCTACGACGCGGAGATCGCCTGGTGGCTGGCGCGCCAATCGGGCGAGGAGTTCCCCGAAGCGCTGATCCTGGCGGCGGCACGCAAGCAGACGCTGCGCTACGGCGAAAATCCGCACCAACGTGCGGCGTTCTATGTCGGCGACGGCGCGCGCAAAGGCGTCGCCACGGCGCATCAGCTCCAAGGCAAGGAGTTGAGCTACAACAATCTCAACGACACCGACGCCGCTTTCGAGCTGGCGGCCGAATTCGCCGAGCCGGCGGTGGTCATCGTCAAGCACGGCAATCCGTGCGGCGTCGCCGTCGCCGGCACTCTGCGCGCCGCGTGGGACAAGGCGCTGGCGACCGACCCGGTGAGCGCCTTCGGCGGCATCGTCGCGGTCAACCGGCCGCTCGACGCATCGACCGCCGAAGCAATCGGCGCGCTGTTCATGGAAGTGGTGATCGCACCCGCGGTCGAGGACGCGGCGCTTGCCGTGCTCAAGAAGAAGACCGCGCTGCGGGTACTGGCGACCGGCGGCATGCCGGACCCGGCCGAGGCCGGCGTCACGCTCAAATCGGTGGCCGGCGGCTATCTGCTGCAAACCCGCGACAACGGCCGCGTCTCCGAGAATCAACTCAAGACGGTGAGCAAGCGCGCGCCGAGCCGGCAGGAGATCGCCGATCTCATCTTCGCCTTCCGCGTCTGCAAGCACGTCAAGTCGAACGCCATCGTCTTCGCCAAAGACGGCGCCACTGTCGGCGTCGGCGCCGGCCAGATGAGCCGCGTCGATTCCGTGCGCGTCGCGGCACAAAAAGGCGGCGCCGCAATCAAGGGCTCGGTGGTGGCCAGCGACGCGTTCTTTCCGTTCGCCGACGGGCTCGAAGCGGCGACCGCCGCCGGCGCCACCGCGGCGATCCAGCCCGGCGGCTCGGTGCGAGATGCCGAGGTGATCGCCGCCGCTGACAAAGCCGGCATCGCCATGGTGTTCACCGGCATGCGCCACTTCCGGCACTGACACGGCCCACGCGCGGCTCCGGCGCGCTTGTTCCCGGCCGCCGGGCTTCCTAAACTCGGCGGAAACAAGCCTTTCGGGAGAGCGCTATGCCGGACACCGCCGTCAACATGTTCCCCGTGCCGCGTCAAGTCGCGCAAAGCGCCTGGGTGAGCGAAAAGAAATATTTCGACATGTACGAGAAGTCGGTCCGGAACCCCGAGCGGTTCTGGGCCGAGCACGGCAAGCGCCTCGACTGGATCAAGCCCTTCACCAAGGTCAAGAACACCAGCTTCGACGGCAACGTCAGCATCAAATGGTACGAGGACGGCACGCTCAACGCCGCCTACAATTGCATCGACCGGCACTTGAAGCTGCGCGCCGACCAGACCGCGATCCTGTGGGAAGGCGACGACCCCAAGGAAAGCCGGCACGTCAGCTACAGCGAGCTGCACGAGAGCGTGTGCCGGCTCGGCAACGTGCTCAAGAGCCTCGGCGTCAAGAAGGGCGATCGCGTCACCATCTACATGCCGATGATTCCCGAGGCGGCGTTCGCCATGCTCGCCTGCGCGCGCATCGGCGCGATCCATTCGGTCGTGTTCGGCGGCTTCTCGCCCGAAAGCCTGATCGGCCGCATCAAGGATTGCCGCTCGACCGTCGTCATCACCGCCGACGAAGGCCTGCGCGGCAGCCGCAAGATTCCGCTCAAGGCCAACACCGACGAAGCCGTGAAGCAATGTCCCGAGGTCGAAACGGTGCTGGTGGTGCAGCGCACCGGCGGCAAGGTCGGCTGGGACGCGAAGCGCGACCGCTGGTACCATGAGGAGATGGCGAAGGCGTCGAAGGACTGCCCGCCTGCCGAGATGAGCGCCGAGGACCCGCTGTTCATCCTTTACACCTCGGGTTCGACCGGCAAGCCCAAGGGCGTCCTGCACACGACCGGCGGCTACCTGGTTTTCGTGGCGATGACGCACCAGTACGTCTTCGACTATCACGACGGCGAGATCTATTGGTGCACCGCCGACGTCGGCTGGGTCACCGGCCACAGCTACATCGTCTACGGCCCGTTGGCGAACGGCGCGACCACGCTGATGTTCGAAGGCGTGCCCAATTTTCCCGACGCCTCGCGCTTCTGGCAGGTGATCGACAAGCACAAGGTCAGCATCTTCTACACCGCGCCGACGGCGATCCGCGCGCTGATGCGCGAGGGCGACGGCTTCGTCACCAAGACGTCGCGCAAATCGCTGAAGCTGTTGGGCACGGTCGGCGAGCCGATCAACCCCGAAGCCTGGCTGTGGTACCACCGCGTCGTCGGCGACGGCCGCGTGCCCATCGTCGATACCTGGTGGCAGACCGAGACCGGCGGCATTCTCATCACGCCGCTGCCGGGTGCGACGCCGACCAAGCCCGGCTCAGCGACCAGGCCGTTCTTCGGCATCCAGCCGGCGATCGTCGACGGCGAAGGCAACATCCTCGACGGTGTCGCCGAAGGCAATCTCTGCATTCTCGATTCCTGGCCGGGCCAGATGCGCACCGTGTTCGGCGACCACAAGCGTTTCATCGAAACCTATTTCTCGACCTTCAAGGGCAAGTATTTCACCGGCGACGGCGCGCGCCGCGACGGCGACGGCTACTACTGGATCACCGGCCGCGTCGACGACGTGATCAACGTCGCTGGCCACCGCATCGGCACCGCCGAGGTCGAAAGCGCGTTGGTGGCGCATCCCAAGGTCGCGGAAGCCGCCTGCGTCGGCTATCCGCACGACATCAAGGGACAGGCAATCTACGCCTACGTCACCTTGAAGGCCGGCAACGAGCCGACGGAAGAGCTGCGCAAGGAACTGGGCCAGTGGGTGCGCAAGCAGATCGGCGCCATTGCCGCGCCGGACTTGATCCAATGGGCGCCAGCCCTGCCCAAGACGCGTTCGGGTAAGATCATGCGCCGCATATTGCGCAAGATCGCCGCCAACGAGCACGAGCAGCTGGGCGATGTTTCGACGCTGGCCGACCCGACGGTGGTCAGCGACCTGGTCGGCAATCGCCTGAACCGCGCCTAAGGCGTCAGGGCATCCGTGCGACGGCGACGCCGATCATGGCGTCGCGGCTGACCAGGCCGGCGAGCCGCTCGGCGCTCCAGCCGTCGGTGCCCGCCGGCCGTTCCGGCAGCACAAGATAGCGCATATCGGCTGTCGAATCATGGACGCGAACTTCCTTGTTCGCCGGCACGACGGTGCCGAATTCCTGCAGCACCGCGCGCGGCTCGTGCACCGTGCGGCTTCGGTAGTTGCGGCTCTTGTACCAATCGGGCGGCAGGCCGAGCACCATGCGCGGATAGCACGAGCACAAGGTGCAGACGACGACGTTGTGCACCGTCGGCGTGTTCTCGACCACGAACAGGCGCGTCGTGCCCATGTCGACGCCGAAATCGCGCACCGCTTCGGTGCCGTCGGCCATCAGGCGTGCCTTGAACGCCGGATCGGTCCAGGCACGGGCGACGATCTTGGCGCCCAGCGCCTCGCCGCGCGCGTCCATCGCCTCGATCGCGCGCTGGATCTCGTCCGGCGAGACGATGCCCTTGCCGATCAGCAGCTCGCGCACGGCGATCTCCATGATCTGGAAATGGCCGAGCGTATCGTCGGTGTCCGGCCGCGGCGGATGGCGATGCGGATGCGCGTGGTCGTGAGGCTCGTGCGCGTGGCTATGCGG
>JBAVMB010000328.1:0-5423 GCA_049689615.1 Allostellaceae bacterium | reverse complement strand
GTTACGAGGCTGTCGACAATCTGCCGCTGTCGCTGCTGCCGAGTCTGATCGGCCGGTGCACGCCACTGGTACCGCTGGCCATCGGCGTCGACGTGCGGACACGGGACTTCGCTGTGCCGTCCTTGGTCAATGCGCTCGACGAGCTAACCACTGGCCGGTCGATCGACCTCAAGCTGCTGTTCCTCGATTGCGACGACGATCATCTTGAGCGGCGCTTCACTGAGACGCGTCGGCGCCATCCCTTGGCGCTCGAACGTCCGGTGGCCGACGGCATTCGGCTCGAACGCCAGCGCGTCTGGCCGCTGCGTGACCGCGCCGATCTGGTAATCGATACGAGCAGTCTCGCGCCGGGCGATCTCAAGCGTCTGCTGCAGGGTCATTTCGCCTTGACGTCGCAGCCCGGCGTCACCATTGCCGTGACGTCGTTTTCGTATCGTCATGGGCTGCCGCGCGACGCCGACTTGGTCTTCGACATGCGCTTCCTGCGCAATCCGCATTACGTGCCGGCGCTACAGCCGCTGTCCGGCCGCGATCGCGCCGTTGGCGCCTTCATCGAGGCCGATCCCGATTTTTCTCTTCGCTTCGAGGAGATGGCCGTGTGGCTGGAACACCTGCTGCCGCGCTACGAGGCCGAGGGTAAGAGCTATCTCACCATCGCCATCGGCTGCACCGGTGGCCGCCATCGCTCGGTTTACGTCGCCGAACGGTTGGCAGCGCGGCTTGCGGGCGACGGGCGGCGCGTCGCCCTGATGCATCGCGACCTCGACCGGCCCGGCGAGGCCGGTCCACATCCCGCCGAGCCGCCGGCGCCGCCCGTGAAGGACATTGCATGATCGGTATGGTTCTCGTGACGCACGGCCGCTTGGCGGCGGAATTCATCGCCGCGCTCGAGCACGTCGTCGGCCCGCAGCGCAACATTGCCGCCGTCTGCATCGGTCCGGAAGACGACATGGAGAAGCGGCGCCAGGATATCCTCCGTTCGGTCGAAGAAGTCGGCAACGGCGACGGCGTCGTGCTGCTGACCGATATGTTCGGCGGCACGCCGTCGAATCTGGCGATCTCGATCATGGACAAGGCTAAAGTCGAGGTGATCGCCGGCGTCAACCTGCCGATGCTGATCAAGCTCGCCAGCCTGCGCCAGACCGAATCGCTGGCCGACGCCGTCCGCGGTGCGCAGGAAGCCGGGCGTAAATATATCAACGTTGCATCACAGCTCCTGGCTGACGTTCGCTGATGGCGGAAACGCCCGCCAGCGCCCCCGCGCCATCCGAAGTCCACCGCACCGTCATCATCCGCAATCAACGCGGCCTGCATGCGCGCGCCGCCGCCCGCTTCGTTAAACTCGCGTTCGAATACGACGCCGAGATCATCGTCACGAAAGCCGGCGCGTCAGTCTCCGGTCGGTCTATCATGGGGCTGATGATGCTGGCCGCGGGTCCCGGCAGCACTATCGACCTGAGCGCCACCGGACCCGATGCCGCGCGCGCGATTGACGCGCTCGTGGCGCTGATCACCGGCGGCTTCAATGAGGACTGACGGCGGACACGGCGAGGGGCGGCTGCAGGGTCTCGGAATCGCACCCGGCGTTGCCGTCGGCCGTGTGTTCATCTCCGACAGCGGCGCGATCACCGTGCCCGAGCGCCGGATCGAGGCGGCCGAGGTCGAGGGAGAGCAGAGGCGGTTCACCCAGGCGGTCGAAACCGCGATCAAGCAGCTCAAGAAGCTCAAGATCAAGGCAGTGGCGCTGCCTGGCACGGCCGCCGAAGAGATGGGTTATCTGCTCGACGCGCATCTCGCCATGCTGTCGCGCTCGCGCTTCGTCCGCGGCGTCGAGCGCCGCATCGTCGAGGACCGGGTCAATGCCGAGCGCGCGGTGGCGCTCGAAATCGACGGCATGGGTGAAAGCTTTGCGGCCATGGGCGATGCCTATCTCGCGGCGCGCATCGAGGATGTGCGCGTCGTCGGTCAGCGGCTGCTGCGCAACCTGACCAAGACGCCCTACGCCACCTTCAAAACGTTGGCTGCGGGCACCATCGTCCTTGCCGAGGAATTGAGCCCAGCCGACATCGCCTTGATGGATCCGAAGCAGGTCAAAGGCTTCGCCAGCGTGCTCGGCGGCGCCGAAGGCCACACCGCGATCATGGCGCGCGCGCTCGGCATCCCGGCCGTGCTCGGCATCGCTGATCTGCTCAAGGACGCCGCGCCCGGCGATCTCGTGGCGCTCGACGGCAGCACCGGCGAAGTCGTGTTGCGACCGAGCGCGGCGACCCAGGCGCGCTTCGAGAAGCGGCGTTCGGCCATCGAGCGCGCCGGCCGCGGCTTGGCGCGACTCAAGCGTCTGCCGGCCGAAACCCGCGACGGCGTCGAGATCGTGCTCGAGGCCAATCTCGAATTGCCGCGCGAGATCGGCCAGGCCCTGTCGGTCGGCGCGCAGGGTCTCGGCCTGGTGCGAACCGAATTCCTTTACATGAATCGCGACGACCTGCCGGACGAGGACGAGCAATACGCCGCTTATCTCGAGCTGGTCCACGGCATGGATGGCAAGCCGGTGACACTGCGCACGCTCGATATCGGCGGCGACAAGCTGGCCGCGCCACTCGCCGAAATGATGGAGGGCGGAGGCACCAACCCGGCGCTCGGACTGCGCGCCATCCGCCTGTCGCTCAAGGAACGCAGCCTGCTCGACGCGCAGTTCGCGGCCATGCTGCGCGCCGCCGCGCACGGGCCGGTGCGCATCCTGCTGCCGATGATCTCGAGCGTTGGCGAGGTCCGCGCCGCGCGCGAAGACTTGGCGCAGATGGCGCGAAGGCTCAAGCGGCGCGGTGTCCGCGTGCCCGATGAGCTGCCGCCCTTGGGCGTGATGATCGAAATTCCCGGCGCGGCGCTCGCCGCCGACGCCTTGGCTGCGGTCGCCGACTTTTTCGCCATCGGCACCAACGACCTGATCCAATACGCCCTCGCGGTCGACCGGGGCGACGAGCGCGTCGCCTATCTGCACAATCCGCTGCATCCGGCGGTGCTGCGGCTCATTCAATTCGCGGTGGAATCGGCGCTGCGTGCCCAGATTCCGGTCAGCCTGTGCGGCGAGATGGCCGGCGATCCGCGCTACACTGCACTGCTCGTGGGGCTCGGCATCCGTGACCTGTCGATGGCGCCGGCCAACATTCCGCGCGTCAAGCAGCGCATCCGGGCCATGGATTTGGCGGCGGCGACGCAGCGGGCGCGAGCGATCATGGATCAGCTCGACGACGCGCGCATCGCCAGCCTGCTCGACGATTTCAACGAGCTCGCCTGAGGTCGGCTTTACCGGCCCGGCACCCCGGTCATGGTCGAATATTCGAAGTGCAGCGCCTCGCCGGGATGGACGAGCGGAAAGATCGCGCGCGCCGCCAGTGCCGCCTCGGCGAAGCCGGACAAGATCAGCTTGAGCTTGCCGGGATAATGCGCCACGTCGCCGACGGCGAAGATGCCGGGTTGCGAGGTGGCGCAGGTCGCAGGCTCGATCTTGAGGTGGTGGCGTTCGAGCGCCAGGCCCCATTGCGCGATCGGGCCAAGATCGGTGGCGAGGCCAAAAAACGGTAGCAGTACTTCGGCCGGCAGCGTCCGCGTGCTGCCGTCGAGATCGGCGACGATCACTGCGCGTATTTGTCCGTCGGCGCCGTCGAGCGCCTGTAGCTGGCAAGGCGTCACCAGATCGATCGTTCCGGCGTTCGCCAGGGTTTCGAGTCGCGCGACGCTTTCCGGCGCGGCGCGGAACTTAGCGCGGCGATGCACCACCATCACCTTGGCGGCAATCTCGGATAGCGACAGCGCCCAATCGACTGCCGAATCGCCACCGCCGGCGATGACCACGCGCTTGCCGCGGAAATCCTCGCGCCGGCTCACCAGGTAGAACACGCTCTTGCCTTCGTAGCGCTCGATACCGGCGAGCGGCGGCCGATTCGGCCCAAAGGCGCCGGCGCCGGCGGCGACGATCACCGCCCGTGCCGCGACGCTCGTGCCGCTCGCGGTGCGTACCACGAAGCCGCTGTCACGCGGCGTCAGCGCCGTCACTGGATGGCCCAAGCGATAATCGGGCGCAAACGGCGCCGCCTGCTCGACGAGCTTCTGCACCAGCTCCTGCGCGGCGATACGCGGATAGCCGGGAATGTCATAAATCGGTTTTTCGGGATAAAGCGCGGCGCATTGGCCGCCGGGCGCTTCCAGGGCGTCGATGACGCAGCAGCGCATTTTCAGCATGCCGCATTCGAACACCGCGAACAGCCCGACCGGCCCCGCGCCGATGATTGCGACATCCGTTGCGGTTTCCGTCATCGCGCGTACCATGCAGGCGCGCCGCGGACGGCGCAACCCCGCGGTTGCGGCGCGAAAGGCCGCAGCCTAAAACAACGCCGTGGGTGGAGGTGCCGCGCTTGTTATTGCCTTGGCCAACGAGGCCGCGACCGGCCAGTTCGCCGCGCGTCTCGCGCGCCTGGCGCAGCGGGGCGACGTGATCGCGCTCAAGGGCGAATTGGGCCGCGGTAAGACCACTTTCGCCCGCGCCTTCATCCGCACGCGGCTTGGCGAGACGCTCGAAGTGCCGAGCCCGACCTTCACCCTCGTCGAGATTTACGGTGGCGGCGACTCGGCGCCGGCGATCTGGCATTTCGACTTGTTCCGCCTGAACAGCCCCCACGAGGCGCGCGAGCTCGGCTTCGAGGAAGCGCTCGCCGACGATATCAGCCTGATCGAATGGCCCGAACGCCTGGGGCCGCTGCTGCCGGCCGAACGGCTGGAGCTGACGTTCGGTGCAGGCCCGACGCCCGAATCGCGCAGCCTGACGGTTCGGCCGTCGGCAGTGTGGCGCACGCGAATCGAGAGGCTGTCCGGTGGTTGACCGAGCGCTATTGATTGAACGCTTTCTCGACCAGGCGGGTTGGAGCGAGGCCAAGCATGCGCCGCTGCCGGGCGATGCCTCCTTCCGGCGATATGTCCGGCTGCATGGTCCCGACAAACGCACCGCGATGCTGATGGACGCGCCGCCGCCGCACGAGAACGTGCGGCCCTATCTGGCGGTGGCACGGCTGCTGCGTCGCCTGGGTTTCGGCGCGCCGGCAATCTACGGTCAGGACGCGGAAAACGGCCTGCTCCTGATCGAGGATCTCGGCGACGACACGTACACGCGGCTGCTGGCTAACGGCGAGACCGAGGAATCGCTTTATGCGCTCGCGGTCGACGTGCTGATTACCCTGCGGCGGCGGTTCACCGCCAAGGAAATGAAAGCGGCGAAATACCTCGCGCCGTATGACGACCAGCGGCTGCTCGATGAAGCGGCGCTGCTGGTCGATTGGTACTGGCCGTCGGTCACCGGCAAGCCGATCGATCCGGCGTTGCGCGCCGAATATCTGGCACTCTGGCAGGCCGCGCTGCCGACGGCGCGCAAG
>JBAVMB010000327.1:0-2236 GCA_049689615.1 Allostellaceae bacterium | reverse complement strand
CCGAAGAGCGACATTGTCATCGAGAATTCCGAGTTCGCGCACAACGGCACGACGAGCGGCTCGACCCACGGTATCTATATCGGCCAGGTGCGCAACTTCGTGCTGCGCGGCAGCTATTTCCACGACACCGTCACCGGCCACCATGTCAAGACGCGCGCCCTCAACAACTACATCCTGTACAACCGCATCATGGATTACCCCGAGGGCACGGCGAGCTATTCGATCGACGTGTCGAATGGCGGCCGCACCTACGTCATCGGCAACGTGATCGAGAAAGGTCCGCGCGCCGAGAACTACGCGATGATCGCCTACGCGATGGAAGGGCCGACCAATCCGCTGCAGGAGCTTTATGTTGTCGGCAACACGATGGTGATGGACCGCAGTTCGGGCCTATTCATCCGCTCGCGCTCGCCCAACGCCGCCGTCGTCGCCAATAACGTCATGGCCGGCCCGGGCATGCTGATTACCGGCGCGGGCGTCTTCGCCAACAACGTGCTTGCCAATGGCGCGCGCGCCGAACCCGATCAACTCAACACCAACGGCAGCCACGGCAACCGTGTCGTCGGCAACGTGCGTTTTGTCGATGCGGCGCACTACGATTATCACTTGCAGCCCGGCTCTCCGGCCATCGGCGCTGGCGCCGATCCAGGTTCGGCCGGCGGCTTCGGCTTGCGGCCGAGTTACGTGCCGCTGTCGCCGCTCGGCATCGCCGCGCGTGCTACTACCGGTCCGATCGACGCCGGCGCGATTCCGTTCCAGCCTTAGAATCGCGCGCCTATTTCTTCGGCTTCGCCAGCGTGTCCCAATAGGCGCGATAGACGGTGATCCGTTGCTCTACCACGGCTGGCGGTGTCGCGCCGGCTGGGCCGCCGACGTGCAGCTTATGACCGAGATCGAGGCGCGCGCCGACCTGCGCCACGATATCGCCGCCAGCGATGGTGTTGTCGGTGGCAGTGGCACTCGTATCGGGCGCCGCCGCGACGATGCCGCCGGTCGCGATGAGTGTGTTGCCCGTCACGTGCGCGTGCAGGGCGCGATAAAGATAGATGCCGGGCTCGCCCGGACAAGCGAGCACGACGTTGTTGCGGATGGTGCTATCGCGGTTCTCGTCCTTGTCGCAGTTGCCTTCGCAGAATTGCGGGCCAGTTGCACTGCCACCGAGCGACAAGCCGCGCGTATAGGACTGATACGGCAGCCGGTCGGCACACAGGACAATGTTGCGATCAATCAGCGTGCCCGACGAGTTGCCCTTGAAGAACAGCGCGTAACCATAATCGTCGGTGCGCGTCGCCGGATGGTCGAACGTCTTGCCGTAATCGGCAATGAGATTGCCGCGCACGATCCAGCGTTTGCCACCGACGACGTCGATCGGCGCAATCGGATTGTCGGTATGGCGTACATGCGCGCCGAAGAGCCAATTGTCCTCGATGCGCACGTCGTTGGGGAAGCGGCCCCCCTCGCCGTTGCCTTTGATGTGCGCGTTGAAATCGTGGACGCGGTTGTGGCGGATGACGACGCGGTCGGCGCCTTTGACAATGTGAAACGCGTGCTCGCAGTCAGTGTCGGTGGCGCAGGCGCCGGCGATGTCGAGATTTTCAAACACCCAGTCCGAGGCCGAGACTTTGATGAATTCCGTCACCTTCGAAATCAGCGTGACATCGCCCAGGCGAGGCCCGCGCAAGACGATCGGATGGGCTTTCGTACCGCCGTGAGTCAGGCGGATCGCCGGCAGCGTGTATTGGCCGGGCGCAACGGTGATGACGTCGCCGGGCTGGGCACGTTGTAGCGCCGTCAGGATGTCGGCGGTATTGGCGACCGTGACGGCGCGCGCTGCGGCGGGCGCGGTCCAAAGTCCGAGAAGCAATAGCGCCGCCAGCGCCACTCGCTTTGTCATCGCCCCAATATGCCCTATCCTCCCCGGCCGGAGAAAGCGGGGGCACATGGATTTCGAGTTCTCCGACAAGTCGAAGCGTATCCAGGCACAGGTCAAATCCTTCATCGCCGAGCACGTGGCGCCGCGCGACTCCGACTACCGGCGTCTCGTTGCGCAGGGCTTGTTTCCACCGCCATTCGTCGAAGACCTCAAGGCGAAGGCGCGCGCCGCCGGCCTGTGGAACCTGTTCCTGCCCGGCCTCAAGTCCGATGAGCCCGGCACCCAGATGTCGAATCTCGATTACGCGCCGTGCGCCGAGATCATGGGCCGTATGCTGTGGTCGGCCGAAGTCTTCAATTGCAA
>JBAVMB010000326.1:0-2856 GCA_049689615.1 Allostellaceae bacterium | reverse complement strand
CCAGAAAACCCCATGTGTCAGCGGATCGAAACGCAGGCCGAACAGCTCCTGCGGCCGCAGCAGCGCGATACCGAACGGCCCATCGAGCAGCAGCGATGCCGGCGCCCAGCCCGCTTGCGCCAGAGATGGCAGCAGCAGCGTGTAGGCCCACATCATGAAGCCGGCGAGAATGCCGGCGAGCGCGCCCTTGACGTTGGCGCCGTGCCAGACCAAGCCGCCAAGCAGCGCCGGTGCGAATTGCGCGATTGCCGCGAAACTCAGCAATCCGATCGACGCCAGCGCCAGGGAATCGCCGATCAAGCGGTAATAGCAATAACCCAGCAGCAAGATGGCGAAGATCGCGGCGCGGCGGATGCGCAGGATCAGCTGGCCCATGTCGCGGCGTTCCGCCAAGCCGAGCCGGCGGCCGCGCAAGACGATAGGCATCACCAGATCGTTGCTGACCATCTTGCTGATGGCGATCGAGCTGACGATGACCATGCCGGTGGCCGCCGACAGGCCGCCAATGAAGGCAACGATGGCGAACGCGACATGGCGCGCCACCAAAGGCAGCGCCAGCACGAACATGTCGCCGTTGACGCCTTGCGGGAACGTGCTGAGCCCGGCGACGGCGATCGGAATAACGAAGACATTGATCGCAATCAGGTAGAGCGGAAATAGCCACGCCGCCTTGTGCACATCGCGCGGTTCCGTGTTCTCAACCACGGTGACGTGAAACTGCCGCGGCAGGCAGAGGATGGCCGCAACTGCCAGCACACTCATCGTCACCCAGCCTGTGCCGTCGATGCCGTCGAGAAATAAGTGATGCAGCGCCGGCTGCCGCCAGACGCGGCCCGCCAAATCGTTGAAGCCGTTGAACATGCCCCAGGTAACGAAGACGCCGACGACAATGAACGCCACCAGCTTGACCATCGATTCAAAGGCGATGGCCAGGATCATGCCCTCGTTGTGCTCGGTGGCGTCGATGTGCCGCGTGCCGAACAACACGGCGAAGAGCGCAAGCAGGAGCGCCACGACGAGCGCCGTATAGACCGGCGCCGGCTGGCTCGCGGTCGCGGCAAGATCGACGGCGGGATAGCTCATCAGCACCGTAAAGCTGGTCGAGACTGCTTTGAGCTGCAGCGCGATATAAGGCAGCGTGCCGAGCGCCGCGATCACCGTCACCACTGCTGCGAGCGGCTGGCTCTTGCCGTAGCGCGCGGCGATGAAGTCGGCGATCGAGGTGATGTTGTGGCTTTTGGAGATCCGGATCAGGCGGCCGACCAGCGGCCAGCCGAGCGCGAACACCAGGATTGGACCGACATAGATGGCGAGGAAATCGTAGCCGGTTTTAGCCGCCAGCCCGACGCTGCCGTAGAACGTCCACGAGGTGCAGTAGACCGCGAGCGACAGTGAATAAATGAACGGCTTGGCCTTGGCGCGGCCGCGCGTCTGCGCCCGCCGATCGCCATAATAGGCGAGCGCGAATAGCAGCCCGACATACCCGACCGACAGCGTCAGAATCGCCCAGCCGCGGATCATGCCACCCCCTCGATGGCCGAACGCTGCGCCATGATCGCCGGTCAGACCGCTTAGGTCCAGTTACACGCGAGTCACGGCATGGCCCTCGGCCATCTATAGCCTGTCCCGCGAGCGTGATTTGACCGCCGTGGACCGCGAGGACAGGCTTTCCGAGCGCGTGCCGTTGGCGGCCCCAATCATGAGGCGACCGGCAGCGAACCGCACAGCGCGCCGGTAGTATAGAGACACGATCTTCGGTAGCGTTGTGCGGCAATGGGGGAACCGCCGAAACCGCCGCCGCACTATTACGGCCATCGCGCACGATTGCGCGAGCGGCTGCTCGAAGCCGGCGCGGACGCCCTACCCGACTACGAATTGCTCGAATTCCTGCTCTATGCCGCCAATGCGCGCGGCGACACCAAGCCACTGGCCAAGGATTTGTTGAAACGCTTCGGCGGCATCGCCGGCGTGCTCGGCGCCTCGCGCGAAGCGCTGGCATCGGTGCCGGGTGTCGGCGACGCGGCGGCGGCGCAGTTGCTTGCGGTGCGCGCGGCGGCAACCCGCATGGTGCGCGGCGAGCTCGCGGCGCGGCCCGTGATCGGCTCGTGGGAAAAACTCGTGGACTACTGCACCACCGCTGCCGGCTTCGCCGAGACCGAAGAGTTTCGGTTATTGTTCCTCGACCGCAAGAACGGCCTGATCGCCGACGAACGGCAGCAGCGCGGCACCGTCGATCACGTGCCGGTCTATCCGCGCGAAGTGGTGAAGCGCGCGCTCGAACTCGGCGCGTCGGCGATCATCATGGTGCACAATCATCCGTCCGGCGATCCGACGCCGTCGCCGGGCGACATCGAGATGACGCGTGCCGTCGCCAAAGCAGCCGGCGCGGTCGGCGTCGCGCTGCACGATCACGTCGTGATCGGCCGCGGCCGGCACGCGAGCTTCAAGAGCCTTGGCTTGCTTTAAGCGCGCGCGACCGCCGTGCGATAAAGGTGCCAGGTTGCATGGCCGAGAATCGGAAACACTACGACCAGGCCGAGCAACAAGGGCAACGAGCCGATCACCAGCCCGGCGGCGATCACCACGGCCCACGCCGCCATCGTTCCAGGATTTTCGGTTACGACACGGATCGAAGTTGCGATCGCGGTATCGAGGCCGGTATCGCGATCAAGCAACAGCGCGAACGACACGACGCTGATCGTCAACACCAGCACGGCAAACAGGAACCCGACGCCGATACCGACGCCGATCATTGCCCAGCCACGCGGCGTGGCGAGCACGTCATGGAAGAAGGCCGCGAACGACGCCGGCAATGCCGGCCCAAGGGTGACGCGATAGATCAGGGCTGCCGCGCCC
>JBAVMB010000325.1:0-3161 GCA_049689615.1 Allostellaceae bacterium | reverse complement strand
GCACCGACTGCGCCAAATTCGCTTGTGCGGCGCGCAAATTCGAATCCACGTCGCCGCGCTGCTTCAGGAGATCGGCGACCTCGGTGTCGTAATCAGTGATCCGCCATTGCTCTTTGAAACTTTCAAGCGCGTTTTGAGCGTGGTCAAGCCGCGTGCCCGCGTCCGCGACCTCCTTTTTCATAAAGTCGCTTTGCGGGTTCTGATACACGGCCGACTGGCGCGCGATATACAGATCAATCAACTTCTGGACGAGCTTTGGCGCCAGCGTCTTCTCGGGATGCAGCAGTGACACGGTAATGATGTTGTCCTCATTGCCGACGCTGACAATCAAATTGTCGCGGAACCGCTTGACGGCTTCGTCCATAGGCGTGCCGCGGCTGGGCGGATTGGCGACGATGTCGGCGTAGACGGATTTGAGACCGAATGCCTCGATCGCCGCCTGCGCGAGATCTGGGCTCCCCAGGATCGCCGCATTCGCGAGCACGATCTCGCGGCGATCCGACGGCGTCAATTCCGAGGGTTGTGATCGGCTGACATCGGGTATCGACCGGTCGCCGAAGCGAACGACAAGCTGGGCGACCGATTCATATTTTGGCGTCGCGAACAGCAAGTAGAGCCCAGCGCTCAAAACGACCGCCAGGAAAACGCGGGCCACTGCCCGTTTGTGCTTGAACAGAATCGTCAGTAGGCCAAATGGCATGAGTTGCATCATCGCCATTCTGCCGATCGCAGGCCGTCCGGGATTGTATGCATTGCTTCCATCGTCAATGCCCGGTCGTCGCCACGGGGTTGATGTTGTACGAGAAGCCCCAGTTGAGCGGGATGAATTGCTGCACGAACTGGTTGAACCAGGTGTAAACCTCGGCAACGCCGGTGCGCGGAACGTAGACCATGTCGTAATTCGCGAGCCGGGCGTCTGCGGCCGGATCGTTGGCCGAGATGACATCTTTGTATGCGACTGAAAATGCTTCCGGCGTGTCGTTCGGTCCGCGGCGGATGACGAAGATCTCCGCGCGATCGCCGCTAAGCTTCAAGCCGCCGGCACGCGCGATTGCCTGGCTGATCGTGAGATTGGGACCAACGGAGACGAATTCGCCGGGGTTCACGACCTCGCCGCCGACATAAATCCGGTTCGGCGCAAAGCTATGGACGACGACCGTAATCTCCGGATTTTTGAGCGTGGAGCGGTATTTATCGCGCAGCTCCGTCGAGATTTGCGTCGGCGTCTTCCCGTAGGCCGGCACATCCTCGGCAACGGTGGTAGAAATCATGCCGTCCGGCCTCACGACCTCCTCTTCATCGAGCTCGGGGTTGAGAAGCAGCCTGATGTCGAGAACATCGCCGACCTGCACCTTGTAGGGCGCCAGCTTCGGAATTATCCCGGGCTGCGGATCGGCAACCCGCGGCAATGGCGGCAAGTCACCTTTGGCCGTGCCGCCGCAACTGCTGAGCACCAAGGCGCCAGAAAGCAATGCGAGCGCCGCCCAAAGGGCACGACATGTCCGGGCGCGCCTCAGCCAGCCGGGCGCGCTCAATAAGCACCTCGTGCCTGGCAGACGACGGCAACGGTGCGCAGCAATACCAGGCAATCCGTCTCCACGGACCAATGGCGCGCGTATTCCTGGTCCAGGCGGACGCGCCAGCCATAGTCGACATCGTTACGGCCGCTGACCTGCCAGAGCCCGGTGATGCCGGGGCGGCAGCGCGCATAATCGTGAAAGGCCGCTCCATACCGCCGTACTTCCTCCCGCACGATCGGACGAGGGCCGACCAGGCTCATTTCGCCCTTGAGGACGTTGAAGAGCTGCGGCAACTCGTCGAGGCTGGTGAGCCGCAAGATGTTGCCGATGCGCGTGATCCGCGGATCGGATCTGAGTTTGAAATCGCGGTTCCATTCGGCGCGCGCGGCCGGGTTTGTGGCGAGCACGCGGGCCAGCACCTCGTCCCCGTTCATCACCATGGTACGGAATTTCCAGCAGACAAACGTCTTGCCGTTTGCGCCTATCCGTTTGTGACCGAAAAGCGCGGGGCCGCCATCGCGCCGCACCAGCGCAGCGATGACGAGCATTGGAACCGCCAGAACGGCGAGCAACCCTGCCGCCAGACAGAGATCGACGAGCCGTTTGATAATCCCCTCCGCAGGGGCTTTGAATCTCGGCAGATCGCCTTGCGCCGTGCTGCACCGATCGATTGCGGCGGCATGCAACCGCGGCCAGTCGTGGGCATTCGCAGCTTGGCCAAACCGACCGTCGTAGAGTGAAGGCGTGTACGGAAAGGTCGTGGCAGCCATCATCATCCTCCTCCTTCATTCGCGTCGACTGGAGAAAGAAGATCCTCCGGAACAATTCGAGCAACGCGCTGTGCGAACTTTTTTCGCGCGGGGCCACTCGGCTCAGCCGCAAGACGCTAACAACCTCGTGTGAAGCGAGGTGTGTTCAATGTGTGTTTGGTAACGCTCGGCTTATCGAATTGCTCTCGACACGACAATGACGAACAATTTTTGCGTGCTCGGTCGGCAAGTGTGATGCGCCTGCACACATTGTTGATTCCAGCGCGATTGGCGTCAGCCACAATTCTGTCAAGGTTCCTGCACCGACCCGAATTGCTTGCGGTCCGCGGTGCGCACGTCGCCGATCCGCGATAACGCTGCCCCACGCGGACGTCACAGCGCTCGCCACCGATGCACCGGCACAAAAAGCGGATGTCAAAAATCCGTGTGATCTTTTTGCGCCTAGGACGACGCGTCACGGAATTATCGCCCGTTCAAGCCGTCTGTCGGTCCAAGGTTGAACACAAACGACAGACATGGAGGCACAAGCTTATGCAAACGCGTATTCGTAAGGCGGTATTTCCGGTCGGCGGTCTCGGCACGCGGTTCTTGCCGGTCACCCGCTCGCTGCCCAAGGAAATGTTGCCGGTCGTCGATACGCCGTTGATCCAATACGCGATCGATGAGGCACGCGCGGCCGGCATCGAGGAATTTATCTTCGTCACTGGCCGCGGCAAATCGGCGATCGAGGATTATTTCGACCGTTGCCTCGAACTGGAAAACGTTTTGTCGATGCGCGGCAAGGCGCAGGAGATGAAAGCCATCGAACGCGAGGTTCCGAAACCTGGTCACGCCGTCTTCACCCGGCAGCAACGGCCGCTTGGTCTCGGAC